>JALREU010000082.1 GCA_023256705.1 Rickettsiales bacterium | reverse complement strand
AAAATCACTACAATTTTACCAAGATAATGATTTAAATGAAGTATATGGAGGCAAAGAAGATTTGGAGTTGCAAAAAAAATTAAAACTCACAATTAATACAAATTCAAAAAAAACCGCATCAAAAAAAAGCCATTTAGAAAAATATAGCTCAGCCATTGTTGAAAACTCTGTCAAAGAAAAAATTATTGAAGCTGAGAGTCCAAAAATATCAAATATTTTACCCCCAATTATTCTAAATACTGATCAGGCTATTTCTAAATTGGCAAATCTTGAAAAAAAACCGCAAGAAAAAACCAATTCTGAAAAATTTGAAGCAATAAATGATATAATTAGCAAAGCAAAAAAATTAGCAGATAGTGCAAAAACTATCGATGAATTAAAGAAAATTGTCGAAAATTTTGATGGTTGCAATCTTAAAAAAATGGCGACAAATACAGTTTTTGCCGATGGCAATGTTAATTCAAAAATTATGCTGATTGGCGAAGCGCCCGGAAATCAAGAGGATTTGGAGGGTATTCCATTTTGTGGCGATTCTGGCGAAATGCTTACTGCAATGCTCGCTGGCATTAATCTTGAGCGCCAAAAAGATTACTACATAACCAATGTCATTTTTTGGCGACCACCCGGAAATAGAAAGCCAACCAGTGAGGAATTGGCGATTTGTCGACCTTTTTTAGAAAGCCATATTCGATTATTTGACCCAAAAATTATCATATTGATTGGGGCGACAGCCATGACGGCACTGATTGAAACTAAAGATACCATATCAAATTTGCGAGGAAAAATTGTTGATTGCAAATTGAATTTTATGCCAAAAGAGACTAAGATTTTAACAATTTTTCATCCATCTTTTTTAATGAGGCAACCCGCCAAAAAGAAAATCGCATGGCTTGATATGCAAAGTTTAAAAAAATTTATAAATGAAAATCAATGAATAATTTTACCAGAAATTTGCCATCAGGATTTTATGATCTTGAAAATCAAGAAGCTGAGCTTAATCATCGCTATACACTTGATGCAATTGATAATTTTATGCTGAGGGGATATAAATTAATTAAAACCTCACTAATAGAATTTGAAGGCGATTTAGCCAATAATGATCAAAATCATTTTAGAATTTTAGATCCGGTTTCTCAAAAAAATATCATTATAAGAAATGATATAACTTCTCAGATTGCCAAATTAATAGAAGTAAAAAAACATTATCAGCCAGATTTTTTAAGAAACGAATCTTTAAAATTATGTTATTATGGAGATGTAATTAATTTTTTATCGGATGAATTTTTTGGCGAAAGGCAAAAAACCCAAGTTGGTTGCGAAATTATTGGAAGTAGCGAAGTTGAGGATTTTCTTACAATCCTAGGTGATAGTTTGAGTTCAATTGTTGATTTTAAAAATTTAAATATTTCCATCTCATTTCCGGATTTAGCTAAATTCATTGTGCAAAAATATTATTCAAATCAATCCGAAGAAATTTTGGAGGCAATTTATAATAAAAAAATCTATCTTTTTGACAATAAACAAAATAAATTAAATCAAATTATCAAGGAAATTATTACAAATAATTCGGACTTAAATTCAAATCTCCAGCTTTTAAAAAATAATATTTCTGATGTTGAGGAAATTCTATTTACATCGCTTAAAATCAAAGAATTTATGGATAAAAATTACCCAAATATTAAATTAAATTTTGATTTTTTTGGCGACAATAAATATTCTTATCATAATAAAATTATTTTTGATATTTTTGTTGATAATTTTAGATATGCAATTGCCAAGGGTGGTTGTTATCGAATTAATTGTAATGATAGTTTTGTTGAAGCTGTTGGCTCCACAATTTATATAAATTATTTAAGAAAACTTTCAAAATAAAATCTTATGAATCAAAATAAAAACCTAAAATTAGCCAAAATTTATGCGATTGTAAATCAAAAAGGAGGTGTTGGCAAAACCACTACTGCAATCAATCTAGCCACGGCTTTATCGGCTTTGAATAAAAAAATTTTGATTATTGATATGGATCCACAAGGCAATGCTTCAACGGGTCTTGGTATTGAAGTTGCCGAAAGAAAATCCACGACTTATGATTTAATAATAGGCAATAAAACTGCCAAAGAGGTGATTGTAAAAACTAAAATTCCAAATCTTAAAATTATTACCTCGACTGTTGATTTATCAGCTTGCGAAATTGAGTTAGTGGAGGTTGAAAATCGCGAATATTTGCTTAAAAATGCCCTAAATTTAGTACAAAATGATTTTGATGCCATTATAATCGATTGTCCGCCATCGCTTGGATTGTTAACGATTAATGCTCTTTGTGCTTGCAATTCTATAATTATTCCAATGCAGTGTGAGTTTTTTTCATTAGAAGGATTGAGTCATTTGTTGAACACTATTGGCTTGGTAAAAAATAATTTAAATCCAGAAATCCAAATTGCTGGCGTAATTTTAACTATGCATGACAAAAGAAATAAACTTACTGAGCAAGTCGAGAAAGATGTCAGAGATTATTTAGGCGATAAGGTCTACAGCAATCATATACCACGAAATATTAGAATGTCGGAGGCTCCATCTTATGGATTACCAGGTATAATATATGACCCAAAATGCCTTGGTTCGGTGGCATATTTAAATTTAGCAAAAGAAGTCATTGCAAAAGAAGGTTTTTAAAGTTAATTTCAACAAATTATTAATCATTATAATTAAACATGAAGAAAGCTTTAAATACCATTTTATTTCTTGTTCTATTTTTATTAAGCTCTAAGGCATTTGCTGGAACCAAAACAATTGATAGTTCGGCCGCTTGCACATCATAAGGGATATGCACATCAGCAGGGGGCGCAGCTACAGGTGCCAATACTTTATGTGATTTAAATGGACAAGCAGTGGATAATTGTGCATCTGAGTATAGATTCATTGAAACCTATACATGTCCAAATGATGCAACCACTTGTCAAAATATGTGAATTTCAGCTTGTAACAAGATTAAGGCTTTTATTGCTCATCCCGGCATTGTGGATGCATCAAGTAGTGTTAGCTCGAATTCATTTACCAGATCAATTTGCAATGCTTTAAAAGTTGTTACTGGTTCAGCTGGTAAAACTTTTGCGTCATTTGCGATTATTGCTGTTGGTATTGGCTTTTTCTCAGGTAAAGTTTCTTGGGGTTTAATGATTGGTGTGGCTGCAGGTATTGCTGCGATGTTTGGCGCTCCATCAATTGTCGCTGCCATCTCCGGACAAAATACCGATATGATGTGCAATATAAATTAAACTATTTTTTAAATAAGTTGAAAAGCAATAATTATTTATTAAAATTAAAAAAATAAATAATCTATATTGAATTTTTTTCACGATGAGTTTTTTTAAAATTTTAAAAAATATTTTAATTTTCCAAGCGTTAATTATTTTAAGCTCTTGCTTCAATCCAGACTATCAAACATACGGTAAATTAACATTTCACGCTACCAATAAGGATGAATTTTTCATTTATAATGTCGATGAAAAATTTTATCAAAAATATAAAAATTCTGCCAATAACAAAGAGCATCCAAGGCTTAGTAATGAAGAAACAAAAATGTTAAAATATTTGCTAAAAAAGAACAAATATTGTGTGAAGAATTCATTTTATCCAAAATTTGAAATATTATCTAGGCAAGAAAAAATTTATGATGCAACTTTTGCAAAATTAATTGCCCAAAATTATAATGCTAAACCATTATCTCCAGTATCATATTACGGTAAATGTTATTAAAATGACCAAAAAATTTATAAAAAATACAATTTACATTGCTTCAGATCATGCGGGCTTTGTCTTGAAAAAATATTTAATTCTCAATTTAAAAAAAAATAAGCTTGAAGTTATTGATCTTGGCACCGATAGCAAAGAAGCTTCGGTAGATTACCCTGATTTTGCAAAAAAAATGGCAGAAAAAATCGATGAAAATTCCTTCGGGATTTTAATTTGTGGCAGTGGAATTGGTATCTCAATTTCCGCCAATAGAAATAAAAATATTCGCGCCGCTCTTTGTCATAATAAAATTAGTGCCAGTCTGGCTCGAGGTCATAATGACGCCAATGTAATTTGTTTGGGCGCTAGATTTTTAAAACAAAAATATGCCTTGGCAATTTGTAAAACTTTTTTAACCAAAAAATTTGATGGTAAACGACACATTGCCAGAGTTGAAAAACTCGGAAAATAAATCAAGAATAATTCGCAGTTTTGGCAGAATTAAAAGTAGAAAAATTTCTGATGCAAAAAATTTGCTTTATAAAAATTCTTTTGAAAAATATCGAATCGATTTTGCCAATCTTTCAACGCAAAATAATGTTTTAGAAATCGGTTTTGGCTTTGGTGATTTTTTCTTTGCCAATGCCAAAAATAATCAATCGCAAAATTTTTATGGTTGCGAACCGCATATTAACGGCATAATTAGCCTTTTTCAAAAATTACAATTGCAACCATTAACTAATATTAAAATTACTAATGAAGATGTAAGATTGGTGATAAATAAATTTCCTGATAATTTCTTTGAAAAAATATATATTTTATTTCCTGACCCTTGGCCAAAGCAAAAACAACAAAAAAGAAGACTTATAAACACTGAATTTCTTGATGAAATATTAGTAAAAAAACTAAAATTGAACCATAAAATTATTATTGCCAGCGATGATAACTCTTATAAAACATGGATATTGGCGCATATTTTAAAGTCAAAAAAATTTATTTGGACCGCTAAAAATCCTGATTCATGGCAGAATTTTCCTGAAAATTGGGTAATTTCTAAATATCATCAAAAAGCTTTAAATGAAAATAGAGAGCCAATTTTAATTGAAATTGAGAAAATAAATGACTGAGAATATAAATTTACCAAAAGTTAAGGGCGAGTATAAATTTGATGCCAAAATCATAAATTGGTTTGATTTAAAGGGCAGGGCCAAGATTTTGTTTAGACCATTTGATATTGAAGATTTAGCTTTTTTCTTACAAAATATTGATAAAAAAATTCGGGTACAGGTAATTGGTGCTGGTTCAAATGTAATTATTGCCGATGAAGGAGTGGATGGAGTTTTAATTAAATTATCTAACAATTTTTTAAATATTGATTATCACGAAGGCTTACTTGTTATTGGCGCTTCGGTGCCTTGTCAAAATGTTGCTAAATATTGTCAAGAACAAGGTCTTGGAGGTTTAGAATTTTTAAGTGGCATACCCGGAAATATTGGTGGGGCAATAGCAATGAATGCCGGTTGTTACGATAATGATATTAGTAATAATTTAATTTCGGCTAAAGCGGTAGATTATGATGGCAATATTGTAGAAATTAAAAATCAGGATTTTGAATTTTATTATCGTGGAAGTAAAATTTCTAAAAAATTTATTTTTTGCCAAGGGGTATTTAAGGTGCAAAAATCAACTACTCTTGAGGTTGGAAATAAAATTATCGAGCTACAAAATAAGAGAGAATTAGCGCAACCAATTCGAGCTAAAACTGGCGGTAGCACTTTTAAAAATCCACCACATATTAAGGCTTGGCAATTAATTGATGATATCGGCTTTCGGGGAAAAATTCTTGGTGGAGCGCAATTTTCAGATAAGCATTGTAATTTTTTAATTAACATTAACAATGCTACCGCTAAAGATTTAATTGACCTTGGCAACTCAGCTAAAGCCGAGGTTTTATCAAAGCATAATATTGATTTGGAATGGGAAATAAAATATTTAAAATAATTGGTTGAATATAAATTTTGAATTTTTTAATATAAATTCATGCAAATAGTTAAAATCATAAAAACATCCTCTGGAATTATCAAAAGCATCACTCTTGGTGCTGTCTGTTGTTGTAGATAATTAATATCCAAATTTTTACTACCCCATTTTTTAAATTTATTTTATATTTTATGACATATCAAGACGACACAATTTTACTTCATGGCGGACAAACTCCAGATTCAGCAACTGGGTCAAGAGCAGTTCCAATTTATCAAACTACTTCTTATAATTTTAAAAATTCTAAGCATGCTGGAGATTTATTTGCATTAAAAGAATTCGGCAATATTTACACTCGATTAATGAATCCAACTACCGATGTTTTTGAAAAACGCATCGCCGAACTTGAAGGCGGAGTTGGAGCTTTGGCTGTGGCTTCAGGGCAATCGGCAATCACTGTGGCAATTTTGAATATTGCCCAAGCTGGTGACGAAATTATTGCCTTCGATAATTTATATGGTGGAACCTATAATTTATTCTTCCTACAGGAATCTTACCGATCACGCTTGCTCCTCAATCAACAAGAACAATCGAAATTCCGGCTACAAGTTTGGAAGTGAAAGCAGGCATCATCGTTGATTCTCTCATTGCAGTATTGGAATGTCGTGATGTATCTCTCACAGAGCTCAGACTTCTCCCAATCAAACCACAAGTGTATACCGGTGATGCTGATTTCGGAAAAGTTCCTGTGAATTCAGAACGCAAACTTGATGTCTTGATTCGCAATACACGCAAAGTGGATATCATCGTAACAGGAATCAACTGGCCTGATGCTGATAAACAATATTTCCCACGCGTTGAAGGGCTCATTGAGAATTTCCCATTGACTATCAAAGCAAATGGTGAATTCCCATTCAAAGTTGTGTTTACACCAGGTGCATCCGCAAATATTCCACGCGAAACAAGAGCGATGCTCACATGT
>JALREU010000081.1 GCA_023256705.1 Rickettsiales bacterium | reverse complement strand
CTTAAAAATAACAGTTTTTTTGGTTGAAACATATTAAAAAACAATGATGCAATTTAGTTAAGAAAATATTTAAATTATTTATTTAAAACATTTTTTTTTAATTTTAAATAACTTTTCTTAAATTTTTTAAAAAAATTACTTGCAAGTAAAAAAATTATGTTTCATAATTAATTATGTCGGGAGTGTATCAGAATATAAAAACTTTTACAGTGAATATGAATACAAAAGCTGGGTTTGCGTGGTGGTGGCTCCCGATATCTTAATTTCTCCCCTTTCAGTCATAATTTTTTACACAATTTTTTCTTAGTAAGGTTTAATTTATCTAATTAAAACTTTCTCATCTATACTTATTTCATACATAAAATATCCAGAAAAATTGAACTTAAAATAAATGAATAAATCTTTAGTTTCATATTCATTGATAACAATTTCTTGATCACAAAAACAATTTAAAATCTTGATTGGATTACTAAACTCGGCAGGTCTATCGTAAATAGAATTGCTAATATCGGTCATTTTTAATGAGATTTTTTTTGGTTTAGCGCTGTTATTGGTAATAGAAAATTTAGCAATAGTTTTAGAATTATCCATTTTGGCAATATAGGAATCAAAGCCTTTGGGTCTAAATAAATCAAACATGTAATTGATATTGGACTTTTCGCCGTCATTGAAAAAATTAAAATCAGAATTAATTAGATTAAAATTTTGATCCGAACTAAATTCAACTTTGCTAGCATTGTTTTTATATTTAAAAAGTATTACACCAGCTGTTTCAAAATTCTTCTTTAAAAAGGAAATATCGCTTAAAAATATCGGAGTGCAATTTTGTTTTAATATACATTGATTATTTCGATAATTAAAATAAATTATTCCTAAGAAAAAAATAATCAAAATTCGTAACAAAATTTTTATATAATGATTCATAATTTTAAAATGATTGAAAAATATTTCACTAATGAAACTCCAATTAATTGCAATTTTCAAGAACCTTTTGCAATTTTTTCATTGTGGCTTGATGAAGCCAAGAAAAATACCCAAATTATTGAACCAACTGCAATGTGCTTGGCAACTAGTGTTAATGATATTGTGAGTTCAAGAATGGTGTTGCTGAAAAAAATTGATGAATCGGGTTTTTGTTTTTACACAAACTTTAACAGCAATAAGGGTGGGCAAATTTTTAAAAATCAAAATGTGGCACTATGCTTTTATTGGGGAGTGCTTGGAAGGCAAGTAAGAGTTGAGGGAAAAGCCACTGAAGTGAGTATGGCTGAAGCCGATGATTATTTTGCGAGTCGTCGAAGAGAAAGTAGAATAGGGGCTTGGGCTTCAAAACAATCTTCAATCATGAAAAAATGGCAAGAATTTTTGGATGCAATTGCTTTTTTTACCAAAAAATTTGAAAATTCTGATGTGCCAAGACCTCAAAATTGGTCAGGCTTTAGAGTTGTTCCAAATAAAATTGAATTTTGGCAAGAAGGGGATTTTAGAATTCATCAAAGAGTAGTTTTTGAAAAATCTAGCGAAACCCCTCAAGGTCAATGGATTGTTAATAAATTATACCCATAAAATTTATGAATTTTAGTAAATTATGCGAAGATTTTTTGCAAGATTTAGCAATTGCTATTGAAAAAAAAGATAGCAATTCTAATCTTGAAACTGATTATTTAGATGGAATTTTAAATATTAAAATTTTAAAAAATTCCAAAACATTTGTGATTAATCGCAATTCTGGCAATCAAAAAATTTGGTATTCATCGCCTTTCTCAGGTGCTGATTACTTTGCTTTTGATGAGGTTTCAGGGCAGTGGATAAATTCAAAAAAAATCGAATTAACTCAAAAATTAATGAGTGAATTGCAAGAATATTTTAACTAAAAATTAACTAAATTATGAAAAAAATTTTATTAATAGAGGGCGATGGAATTGGTCCTGAGGTGGTTTTACAAACTAAAAAGATTATTGATTTTTATACCAAAAATACCGACTTAAAATTTGAAACTGAAAATGCCTTACTTGGCGGAATAGCTTATGATAAGGTTGGAACTCCTTTTCCTTTAGAAACTTTAGAATTGGCCAAAAAATCCGATGCTATTTTACTTGGAGCGGTTGGAGGATTAAAATGGGAAAGTTTAGAATATAAATATCGTCCCGAAAGAGGTTTGCTTGGAATTCGCAAAGAACTGGGTTTGTTTGCAAATCTTCGTCCAGCCAAAGTATTTGATGCGTTAGCTGACAGCTCTTCATTAAAAAAAGAAATTGTTAGCGGGCTTGATATTATGATTGTTCGCGAACTTACTGGAGATTTATATTTTGGCGAACCTAGATATGTCAAAACTCTTGAAGATGGCTCTAGACAGGGCGTCAACACCATGACTTATAATTCAAAAGAAGTAGAAAGAATAACCAAAGTTTCTTTTGAATTGGCCAAAGTTCGTGGCAATAAATTATGCTCGGTTGACAAAGCCAATGTTATTGAAACCACAGAAATGTGGCGTGAAGTGGTGAGTGAAGTTGGGGCAAAATATTATCCACAGATTGCCTTAAGCCACATGTATGTTGATAATGCTTCGATGCAACTAGTAAGAAATCCAAAGCAATTTGATGTTATAGTTACAGGCAATATGTTTGGCGATATTTTATCCGATACCGCTTCAATGCTTACCGGCTCTCTTGGCATGTTGCCATCAGCATCACTTGGCGAAAAACAAAAAAATGGACAACAATATGCTTTGTATGAACCAGTCCATGGCTCAGCACCAGATATAGCTGGTAAGAATATTGCCAATCCATTGGCAACAATTTTAAGTTTGGCGATGATGCTTCGATATTCATTTAATTATCTTGAAGATGCTGATAAACTCGAATTGTCAGTTCAAAAGGTTTTAGAAAAAAATATTCGCACTCAAGATATTGCCAACGCCAATTCTCAAATCGTTTCTTGTAGCGATATGGGCGAAAATGTTTTGAAAGAATTGCAAAAATTATACTAAAATATTAATTTTTTAATATGACCAAAATACTCAAAACCCTAATCATAATTTTTGGTCTATTTGCAAATAATGCATATGCAGATATTTTGCGTCCAACCACCTTTGATGAGCGTCCAAATTGCGAAAAATCAAAAGGTATGTGGAGAGATTTTGGCAATAGTTGTGTTGGAAAATGCGAATCAAAGCTTGATAAATTTGCGGTTTGCTCTTATGCAATCACCTTTGGATGCGATTGCGGAGCAAACCGATGCTATTATGAAGATAGATGCGTTTTAATATCTGAATATATTAAAATTCATGAACAAAAAATGGCTGAAGAGCAAAAAATTTCTGATGAATATAAAATTAAAAGACAAAATGCTCAAAAGAAATTTCAAAATAATTACATCAATAAATTAGCAGGAATTTTTGGTCAAGATCCAAACTATATCCATAATTATCCGAAGCAACCAAGGCCATTAGCGCAAAATGAATTTAAAAATACAAATCGACTATTAATCTATAATGAAATCATAAAAAAGAAAAATGAAAGAACCGCAGAATTAACCAAAAAATATGATGAAGAATTAACTAAAGTCAAGGAAGATCAAGAAAAATCTATTGCAGAAAAAGAAGAGTTAATTAAAAAAATCAATGAAGAAAAATCTAAGTTAAAAGTAATTGCCGAACTTAAAGAGGTAGTTCCAGTTGAAGAAGAAAAAGATACCGTAGTTAGTAAGAAAAAAACCAAAAAAACCACCAAAGATGATGATCAAGGAATTTTAGCCGACCTCATTGAAAATGACCCTGAGCAAGAGGTGGCGCCAGAAATTCAACAATCTGAAAAAACTAATACTAAAAAAATCTTGCCAGAAAATAAAAATACCAAAGACCAAGACAAAATTTATTCACAAGCTTCAAATTCTATTAAAGAAGCTACAACTCCTCAAGATTATTTACAAAAAATAAATGATGTTGCAAATAATATTGTTAAAAATAATCTTAACGGCAATAATAATTCTTCTAATGAAATTCCGCCACTTTACATTAAACAACAAAATGGAGAGCAGGATTTTGCCAATAGAAATATAATTGACAATACAGTAAATGTTCCTCAATTTCAAAATTAAATGAATAAACTTAATCAAATTTTAACATTTTTATTTAGAAAACTTTCTGGAATCTTAATGATAATTTATGCAATTTTCTATGCATTAATTCTTTTAAGTTTCAATGGAGAAGACCCTTCATTTAATACCTTTACAACTACTAAAGAAATTGAAAATATTGGTGGAAATTTAGGAGCAAAAATTGCCGATTTATCTTTTCAATTTATCGGTTTCTCAGCATTTTTTGTAGTAATTATTTTTTTAAGTTTTGGCGTCCAATTATTATCAAATAAACCATTAAGATTATTTTTAGTTAAAATTATTTTAATTCCATTTTGTTTATTATCATTTTGCTTGGCTTTATCGATGCTTCCAAAGCCAGACTCTTTTGAATTTTTATCGATGGGAGGAGTAAATGGCACATTCTTATTTTTGAAATTAAAATTCGTACCTTACGCCTTATTATTTGCTTTAAGTCTGATTTTGGGTTTAGTCTTATTTTCTATAATTATCGAAGTTAAGCTATATGACTGGATTTATGCCTTTAGATACAGCTTTGTTTTTAGCAGATATGTTTTAGAAAAATATTTATTATCCAAAAAAATAAACGCCAAAAAATCATTAATTTTAAATGAAAAGAGTCAAGATGGTGAAGATGAAAATATTGAAATTGATGAAGAAAATAGCGATGAGGATGAGGAAGATTTGGAAGATGAGGAAAATAAAAAGGTAATGCAAAAAAACCAGTTAAAACAACAACTTAAAAGCAGTAAAATTAAAAAGCCGAAACGAAAATTTAGCACTTATGTCTTGCCAACTTCGGATTTATTAACCGACAGATCGTCAGAAAATAAGGATAAAAAAATACCAAAAGAATTAGTGGAAAATCAATCAAGAATGTTGTTAAAAGTTCTTGATGATTTTGGAGTAAAGGGAACGGCGGTTGGCGCTAAGGTTGGTCCAGTTATTACTTTGCATGAATTTGAGCCAGAGGCTGGAACCAAGGCTTCAAGGGTAATTTCCTTATCCGACGATATTGCTCGTTCAATGAGTGCGATTTCGGCAAGAATTGCAGTGGTTTCGGGTAAAACTTCGATTGGTATTGAGTTACCAAATCCAAAAAGAGAAATGATTTTTCTTCGCGAAATGTTGGAGTCGAGAGATTATAAATTTTCACAATTTTTCTTACCAATGATTTTAGGAAAAGATATTGGTGGCGAAATTATGATTGCTGATTTAGCTAAAATGCCCCATTTACTAATCGCAGGTACTACAGGTTCTGGTAAATCGGTTGGCTTAAATGTGATGATTTTATCGTTGCTTTTCAAACTTCGCCCCGATGAATGTAAATTTATTATGATTGACCCAAAAATGCTTGAGCTTTCAATTTATGATGGTATTCCGCATTTATTATCACCGGTTGTTACTGAGCCAGGAAAGGCGGTAATTGCTTTGAAATGGGTTGTGGCGGAAATGGAAGAGAGATATCGTTTGATGTCAAGTTTTGCGGTTCGCAATATCGCAGGCTACAATGAAAAGGCAGAAAAAGCCTCTTTAAGTGGAGAAAAATTAATGCGTAAAGTGCAAACTGGCTATGACCCATCGAATGGAAAACCAATAATTGAAGAAATTGAATTTGAGCCAAAAAAATTACCATTTATTGTGGTGATTGTTGATGAAATGGCGGATTTAATGCTGGTGGCGGGTAAAGAAATAGAAAATTCAGTTCAGCGATTGGCGCAAATGGCAAGGGCTGCTGGAATCCATATAATTATGGCAACACAACGACCTTCGGTAGATGTTATTACTGGTGTGATCAAGGCTAATTTTCCAACTAGAATTTCCTTTCAAGTCACTTCCAGAATTGACTCCAGAACGATTTTAGGAGTGCAAGGTGCGGAACAACTTTTGGGGCAGGGCGATATGATTTACATGTCGGGTGGCAGTAAAATGACGAGGGTTCATGGACCTTTTTGCTCGGATACTGAAATTGAAAATATTGTCAATTACATCAAAAGCCAAGATTTGTCAGAATTTGAGGAGTCGGAAAAAATTTCTTTTGATGTTCCGCTTCCAAACTCATCAGCTGTGGGTTCGGATGATGATGGAAATTTTGAAGCTGGAAGTGATGAGGATCTATATAATAAGGCTGTGATGATTGTAAAACGCGATCGCAAGCCTTCAATTAGCTATGTGCAACGCCAACTTCGAATTGGTTACAATCGGGCAGCAACTTTAATTGAAAAAATGGAAGAAAATGGCATAATAACCCCACCTAATATTTCAGGTAAAAGGGAAGTTATTGAAGAATAAATTTTAATAGAATATTAATTAAAACAAAAATTTAAAATTATGGAAAAATCCTCGGTCTCTTTGATAAATCTGATTGTTCAAGCAGATTTTGTAGTACAATTTGTTATCTTATTGATGGTCACGGCATCATTTATTTCTTGGGCAATAATTTTTGATAAATTTATCAAATTTAAAATTTTAAAACATCGAAGCGATCGCTTTGAAGATGCTTTTGAAAATAATGTTCCGCTTGAAGAAATTTTTAATCAGGCTAAAAGCAATGATAATCACCCTTTGGCACGAATTTTTCTGTCTTGCCTTCGCGAATGGAAATCAAATAATATTAAGCAAATAGCCAGTGCAGGTAATGATGCCAAAAATTCTTTAAAAGAAAGATTGGTCAATAATATGCAAATTGTTTCGAATCGAGCAATGATTAAGCTTGAATCTGGATTGAATTTATTAGCCATAATCGGTTCTTCGGCACCATTTGTTGGTTTATTTGGAACGGTTTGGGGAATCATGAATTCTTTTCAAAGTATTGCAGTGAGTAAAAACACCAGTCTCGCGGTTGTTGCTCCAGGTATTGCAGAAAGTCTTTTGGCAACAGCCATAGGTTTATTT
>JALREU010000080.1 GCA_023256705.1 Rickettsiales bacterium | reverse complement strand
GCAAATAATAATCCAAATTTCAAACTATAAAGAAATGCTTGATCATCTGCAAAAAAAGGTTTGTTTCCAGTTGAAAGAGTTTTAATAATATTTTTATCAACTATAGTTTCTACAACTGCATGTGTAGTAAGATAAAGACTGGTGGTAAGCAATAATAAATTTGTATTAGGATTATTTTTACTGCCAATGAGATAATTTAGAGCGGTATCATATATGCCACCTAAAATTGAAGGAATCGTAATTATAGACCTAGAATCATCACCAGAATAATCTGGTCTTTTAATATATGTTTGATTACTTTTGCTTGGATTACTATCAGCTCGTTCCTTATCTATAACTTTATTTAAATCTTTAGAAAATAATACTATGTCAGCTAATACAAAGCCAATATTTAAAGCAATAGTAGCATTTTTTATAAGGCGAGCATGTTTAGTGGTTAAAGCAAATTCTGGTTTTCATTGTAACGCTAATTCATTGGCAGATTTTTGTAATTGCATTGCATTATATGCATCCACAAATTTATCCCTATCAAGAACTGCTCCTTGAGATTTTTCATCAGCGTAATTTAAAAGAGCTAAAATGAATAACAAACTCTGATAATCTTTTTGTGAAAATTTATCATCAAATCCTGAATATGCTGATGGCTGAAGTTCCAATCTAAGTTCTGGTCGTAATTTATCGTATCCAAGACGATTTTGCGCATCATACATTGATTGATAAAACGCTGGTAAAAATTCATCCGCAGAAAAATCTTGAAAAAATATATCGATATTTTTACTAATTTTTGCAAACAAATTCGATAATTTGCCAGCTGATTCTTTAGAAATCATATAATCTGCACGATCATCATTACTTTCGATATCTCCATGTCGTTTTTGACTTAAATCCTCTATCAATTGAGCGACATCTTTAAAATAAGCCTCTTCAAGCAATTTTTCTATAATCGGCTTTAAATCTGGTTGATTAGTAACCAATTGCTGATCATATTGATTAGAAATATCTGTTATCATTTTTAATTCAGATTGTTAAAAAATAATTATTTTTTTAAGAGTAAATTTAAAAAATTACAACATAATTTTAAAAAAAATTCTCAAACTTAAATTGAAACAAACATTAAAATAAAAAATTGTAAATTAATTTTTGTTTAATAGAATTTGAAAAATTTTTTAATAACTTTTTAAAGCAATGCCACAATTTGAGTTATCTCCAAAAAAATTATATAAACCATTTAGCAATGATTTCAACAATCCCAATATCAAAGCTATGGTTCGGGATTATTATCGTAAAATACTCGCCGATGAAAAAGATTTTTTCACCACTACCATAATTTATGGCTTAGCAATTGCTATTCTAAGCCTTGCCTTACCGATTTCTGTTCAGCTTTTAATCAATTCGGTTGCATTCACCGCAATGCTTCAGCCCATTATTGTTGTAGCTTTAGTGTTGTTAATTTTACTTAGCTTTTCCTCGATTTTAATTGCTCTACAATTTTATGTTTGCGAATTATTTCAACGCAAATTTTTTGCGAAAATGAGCTTCGAAATTACCAATCGCATCATTAATTCAAAGCATGAAAATTTTGAAGAATCAAATCGAGCAGAATTTATCAATCGGTTCTTTGATGTAATTACCGTGCAAAAAACCATTCCAAAAATTTTTATTAAAACCTTCACCCTTCTTTTGCAATCATTTGCTGGCTTGATTTTGGTGGCATTTTACCACCCCCTACTCCTGATATTTTCCATTTTAATAATTATCGCCGTAATCATAATTTGGAAAAGATTTTCGCAAAAAGGTTTTATCACCAAATTTTACTTTAGTCGACTCAAATACGATATGGCGGGCTGGCTTCAAGATTTAGCCTCTAACACCAATTTATTTCGCTCCGAAATTGGTCACGAATATGCCTTTTACAAAAGCAATTTTTTATGCGAACAATATTTGAAAGAACGCAAAAATCATTTTACTCAACATTTTTATCAAGTAATTTTAATGTTGGCACTATATACCATTGCTACCGTAGCTTTGCTTATAATTGGAGGTTATTTGGTAATTAATGGACAATTATCAATTGGACAATTAGTGGCAGCCGAACTTGTTTTGTCAACTTCTCTTTACGGTATTTCGCAACTTGGTCGTGATTTTGAACATATTTATGATATCGCCAGCTCCTGCGAAAAACTCTCGCAATTCTACAATATTTCTCAAGAAGAATCAGGAAATACGAAACTTGACGATGACAAAATTGATATAAAATTTAAGAAAGTTGTCGATAATTATTTTGATCGCGATTTCAATTTTGACTTAAATTTAAAACATGGTAAAAATTATATTATTTCCACCACAAATTTATCGATGCAAAAGGTTATGATTGAGCTAATTTATGGATTACGCAAGCCAATTCGTGGCACTTTACAATTTAATGATTTTGACATTGAAAATTTAGACTTACCAGCTTTACGCTCAAATATTGCCATTATCGATAATTCGCTTTTTATTGAAGGAACAATCAGTGAATATTTAACATTCAATAACAAAAATGCCAATAAAAAATTAATTAACGAAACTCTCCAAATCACCGAATTTGGCGAGGTTTTAGCTAGATTTAAAGAGGGCATTAATTTACGCATAATTCCATCTGGTTACCCACTTTCAGAATCGGAAAAAGCTTTGCTTAAAGTATCGCGAGCCTTAATTCAACAGCCTAAAATTATTATTATCACCGAAGTTTTGGATATGCTGGGCTTAAAATCTAGAAAAAAGATTTTAAAATATTTAACTAAAAATCACGATTCCTTAGTTATTTATTTTTCTAATCGCCGTGATGAAATGCAAGATTTTGACGAATATTTATTCATTGATAACAACAAAACTCATCATTTCAGCGAAATTGATGAACTTGACAAATTTGAACAAAAAAATGGATAGAAAAACTTTTACAACATTATCGCAAATAAAGATACCGCAACCAATCAAAACCCTGCAAAGAATTATGTTGATTGGTCTAATTATCATCATTTTAATTTTAAGTTTAACCCCGTGGCGTCAAACTGCCAGAGGGTTTGGCTATGTTATTTCGCTTGACCCAAATAATCGCGCTCAAAATATTCATGCCACTGTTAATGGACGAATTAAAGAATGGTTCGTGCGAGACGGTTCCAGAGTTAAAGCTGGCGATAAATTGGTGGAAATTATTGACAATGACCCACTCATTATTGAAAGATTGCAAGCCGAAAAAAGCGCAAAAGAACGCAAATTTCAAGTTGCCAAAATCGCTTCGGATACATCAAAACTTAATTTCGAAAGGCAATTTGATTTATTTAAAAGAGGCTTATCGTCGAAAAAAAATGTTGAAGATGCTAAAATTGAATATAAAAAATTGCTGGCTCAAACCGAAAGCGCTTCCGCCGAAGTAGCCGAGTCATCGATAAAATTATCTAGACAAGAAAGCCAACTAATTCTAGCTCCTCGCGATGGAATTATTTTAAAAGTTTTAGCATCGGATAATTCCACTGCCATTAAAATGGGTGAAAAAATCGCAAGCTTTGCTCCGATTTTAAGAGACCCTGCCATTGAATTATATGTTAGTGGCAACGACATTCCATTAATTTATCCAGGAAGAAAAATTCGTGTTCAATTTGAAGGTTGGCCAGCAATCCAATTTAGCGGGTGGCCCGAAGTGGCAGTTGGAACCTTTGGCGCCATTGTGTCTTCGGTTGATTCCGCAGTTTCAGAAAATGGTAAATTTCGTATCATTGCCATAAAAGACCCAGCGGAAGATTGGCCTGATTCTAGATTTTTAAATCACGGTGCCAAAGTTTATGGCTGGGTGCTTTTAAATCGAGTTAAACTAGGCTATGAGCTGTGGCGACAACTCAATGGTTTTCCACCTGATTTTGATAAAAATTCCAAATTACTCAAGCATGAAAACAAAGTTAATTAAATTTTTTTTCATAAATTTTTTAGTTTTTTTTTCTAATAATTTTGCAATTGCCAAAACTACCGAAAATTCGAATTCCCCAAAAAAATTAATACTTGACGAAGTCACTAAATCAGCCATTACCAATTATCCAGAAATTTTAAAATTTTACGAAAAAATAGAAACCAATAAAGGTAAAATTTTACAAAATAAAGGTTTCTTTGATATTAAATTAAAGGCTCAATATCAAGATAAAACTCGAGGTTTTTATGATGGCAAAATTTCTGATTATTCTCTTGAAAAACAAAATGAGTTTTTGGGTTCAAAAATTTATGGCGGATACAGAAAATCTTTCGATGATTTTGCTCCTTATGACGGCAATTACAACACCAACAGCAGAGGAGAATATCGAATTGGTGGCTCAGTATCACTTCTTCGAAATCGTGAAATTGACGAATTTCGATTAGATTTATTTAATTCTGAATTAAGTTTTAAAGAAACCACGATGCAACTAGAAAAATTAAAGCTCGATATCAAGCGAGATGCCATTAAATCCTATTATAATTGGCTTACTGCTGGTCATATCTTCAAAACCTATCATGATTTATACGAACTCGCCAAACATCGTCAGGAACAGCTTAAAATTCGCCATCAAAAAGGTGATATTGCTAAAATAATTTTGGTGGAAAATGAGCGCAATATTTTACAAAGAAACAGCTTGATGCTGGAGGCAAAAAATAATTTTGAAAATTCAGCGATTGCCTTGTCAATATATTATCGCCAAACGGATGGCACTCCACTTTCGCCAAAAAATGAGGAATTGCCAGAAATAAATTTTATCAACCAAGAATTTTCTAATTTAAACATCAGTAAGGACATCGAATTTGCATTGCAAAATCGTCCAGAAATGAAAATTATTAATATTCAAAAAAACATTGAACAAAATAATTTATTGCAGGCAAAAAATTTATATTTACCAAAATTAGATTTAAATTTTGAAGCCTCAAAAGATTTGGGCAAAGGTCCAATTTCAAGGTCGCAAGGCAATAACCAAATCCGCCTAGATTTTGAATTACCAATTCAACAAAATATTGCTAAAGGTAAAATTTTACAAAGCACTGCAATGTTAAATTTACTTAAAATTGAGGAGCAATTTTTAAATGACAAAATTCGCAATGAAATTCAGCAAATCAGCAATTCAATAGCTACAACAACCACAATATTTAATAATTATTTGAACGAATATAAATTATCACATATCCTTGAAATGGCTGAGCGTGAACGCTTCAAGCAAGGTAATAGCGAATTTTTCTTGATTAATTTACGCGAGCAAGAAGTGGCTTCAGCCCGCATTAATAAACTCATCGCCTTTTTAAAATATCAATCATTTAAGGCCGATTACAATGTAGCAATTTTTCGACAGTAAAATTAATTTAATGATCGATAGAAAATTTAATCAATTTTTATAAACAAAATTAATTATATCATCTTTAAGGAAATTTACGACATTCATCATCTTTAGCTAACATTTTAAATACTTGAAGCATTTTTCCTCCCCCTCCAACTCCATCCTCCCCTTTTATTCCTCCCTCTCTGAATCTTTTACCAAGTTCACTAGGTCTTAGAACCTCCCTAGGCTGAGTAGGCGATGGAAAAAATTCTTCTGATGCATATCTTTGCCTTGATTGTGCTGCACTTTTCGTGACTTTTCCTCCAGTTTGCGGATGTTTTCCTGGTATCCATTTTCCCTCCAAAACCTCCTTGATTTCTATATGATCTTGCAAAGATTGTCCTACATCCAGAATAAATTGTCGTTTTTGATTAATTAAATTTTCAACATCCGACTTACTAAGATTTTTGAAAGAACCGCCACTATCGAAATATTTATTTAAATATGCTAATGAGGCATCGAATGCATCATTTATTTTTTTTTCAAAATTGGCAAATATTTTTTGCAACCCACCCTTTAAATCCTCAATAGTTCCAGACCTATTATCACCTTTAAAAAATTCAAAGATATAAAAATCATCAATCGCATTTACGGCCCTTTGATCATTTTCAGGGTCAAATGATTTTAACATAAGATCGGCAATTAAATTGGCAATTTTATTTGGATCATTAAAATTATCACAATATCTTGAAGCTCCTATATTTGCAAAAAAAGAAATATAAGATTTATGCGGCGAAGGCAATAAATCTACAACAATCGGCATCATCTTTTCTTCCTGACTTTTGGTTTTAACAACCCTAACTCCATAATTATCTGGTTTATTAAAAATATCACCAGTTGCCAATATTAAGGTTAGAATTTCAATTGCAAACAAGTCCTCCTTAGATTCCGATATTTGACCTGTAGTTGAAATTCTAGAAAACACTTCTTTGAATTCTTCTGGAATTTGTTTTAACCCATCAGTATCGGCTGATTTTATGTGTTTCCAATCACTAAAACTAGAAAGGCTTCCATCAGCCAAAATATTATTTGCATCCTCCAATATTAAAATCATTGAACTTTTAAAAATTGCAACCGATACTTTTGGTCCATATCCAAAATTCTGATACATTAAATAATAAGCAATTTCATTAAATTTATAATCGTCCGTGATTCCGTGATTGTCTAAAACCAGCTTCATGTGATATTTTTTAATATCTTGTTCTCCATCCTCATTTGATCTAAAATCAATCGTCAAATGACCACCATTTCCATTAATAGAACCCTTATCAATAAGTTTATTTAATGAACCTTCGACATATTCAAGACCCAACTGCTCTCTAACTTCATTCAAAATACCATCTAAACTATCTTTTCCACCAAATAAATCCTTTGCATTTTGTTGAGAGGTCGGTCCTTGTCCCATAAAAAAATTAGGATCATCAATTATTGATATCTTAGGCGTTTCTCTCATAAATAAAAATAGTTTATAATAATATTAATTTATATTAATATAAATTATTTATAACTACTTTTTAATATTGTGAATTTTTATCTTCCATATTTCGATTAATAATTTTTTTAATATCAAATTATTACAAACCAAGAAATTCAACCAAAATAAAATTTTAAACTTTGATATTTATTTAATAAAAAATACTTATAAAATATTTTTTAAAATTAAAAGTAGATTTTTTTTTATAATTTAATAGTATAAATATTCATCGCGGGGTGGAGCAGTCTGGTAGCTCGTCAGGCTCATAACCTGAAGGTCCTTGGTTCAAATCCAAGCCCCGCAAC
>JALREU010000007.1 GCA_023256705.1 Rickettsiales bacterium | reverse complement strand
CCTCCCGCACGGGGAGGGTGATGAGACCGCTAATTTTGCGAGAGGAAAATTTTACCCTGACACACACGAGTAGCAGGGTGATGGCACCGCTAATTTTGCGTGAGGAAAATTTTACTATTTTGCCAGGCTTTATGCCCAACATTTTTTTTAAGTAATTTTTGAAAAATACGATTATTGAAATATGCTCGCAACGAAAGCGGTTCTAAGCTCCCCGACTTTACGGGGGAGAGTAGGATTAGGCTGGCGTTGCCAGCATTTTAAAAATAGTTTTTTCAAAAAAATTACACGATTTATTTTGTTTTCAAGCAAGATTTGAAATTTAACTTTGATTTTGTGGTGAAAATAAATCCTATTTCTTAAATTTTTTGTTGATGTAAATTTGTTGCACAATCGACAAAGCATTGCTCCATGTCCAATAAATCACCAATCCAGCTGGGAATGTAGCCAAAACAATAGTTAAGCCATAAGGCATATATTTTAAAACTTTAGCTTGAGTTGGGTCGGCTGGAGGAGGGCTTAAGCGTTGCTGTATGATCATGGTTGCCCCCATTAAAATTGGCCAAATTCCAAGGGTAAAAGTGGTTGAAACTTCAAATGGCAATAGACCAAATAAATTTAAAATTGTAGTTGGGTCTGGTGCTGAAAGGTCACGAATCCAGCCAAAAAACTCAGCATGACGCATATCAAGTGTAACATAAAATACTTTGTAAAGAGCAAAAAATACTGGAATTTGAATGATGATTGGCAAGCAACCGCTGGCAGGATTGATTTTTTCTTTTTTATAAAGTTCCATCATTTCTCTGTTTAAAGCCATTTTATCATCTTTAAATTTTTCGCGAATTTTTTGCATTTGAGGTTGTAATTTTTTCATTTTAGCAATTGCTTCATAGGATTTATTTGCCATTGGAAATAAAGCCAATTTCACAATAACGGTCATTCCAAGAATTGCTAAACCAAAATTGCCAAATATTTTATACAAAAATTCAATAACAAAGAAAAATGGCTTGGTTAAAAAGTAAAACCAACCAAAATCAATAGCTCTATCAAATAATTTTAAATTTAATTCCTTGTTGTAAGAATCGAGAATTTTTACTTTTTTGGCACCCGCAAAAAGATGTTGTTCGATGGAAATTTCTTCGCCCTGATTGATTGCAAGTTCTTGTCCGATAAAATCAACATTATATAAATGATTTTGATTTTTTAATTGATGAGAAAAATTTGCCTCAAAGGAAATTTTTTTATCTGGAATAATCGAGCTAAGCCAGTATTTATCTGTAATGCCGAGCCATGACCCAGAACCGCCATTATCAGTAAATTTCAAATTATTTTCTTCAAGAATTTTTTCATAGGTGGTCTCGTTTAAGATGCCATTGAATGCACCAATCAAGCCTTCATGCAAGATGTAAGCCGATTTGTTTAAATTTAAAATTGAACGATTGATGCGACCATAATTTGCAATAGAAATAGCTTGTGCAGAATTGTTTTTTACCGACTGAACAACGGTAAATAAGTAGTTTTCGTCAAGTGAAATTTTGATTTTAAATTCAATATTTTGGGAATTTGTCCAAGATAAGGTTACTGGATTTTCTGGAGTTAAATTATTTGAATCGGCTTGCCAAAGGGTATCATTTTTGGGCAATTCGAGATTCAAATTTGAGCTGGCAAAGCCAAAATCAACGAAATATCTATCTTTGGATTGCGCTGGCGAGAATAAAACCACCTCTTCTTTTTTATCAATCTTGACAAAATATTTTGCCAAAGTTAAATCATCGAAGCGCGCACCCCTTAAATTGATGGAGCCGTGCAGGGAATTGCTAGAAATTTTGATGCGTTCATTATTTTCGTCTTCAATAATTTCTTGGCGAGTTTTTAAAGAAATTGGAGTTTTTTCTTCTTCGGATATTTTGTTTAAACCGGTTGAAGAATTTGGGGTTGAATCAGTCTTGTTATTGCTTTCTAACTGGGTTGAAGATGGTTTTTCTTGCAAATTATTTTGCATAGAAATTTTTTCCATGCGCGGTTTTTCGTAAAACCAAGCCCAGCTAATCATTATGATTACTGATAGGGTTGTAGCTAGAAGTAAATTTTTGTTGTTATCTTTATTCATTTTGCAAATTATTTATTTAATAGACATTCTTTTAGGGCTTCACTTATTGTGGTGATTGGAATAATTTTCAAATTATCGAGAACCTCTTTTGGCATCTCCTCGAGATCTTTGATATTGGCTTTTGGAATTAGTACTTTTTTGATACCGCCACGAAGCGCCGATAATAATTTTTCTTTGAGTCCGCCAATTTCTAAAACTTTTCCACTTAAGGTAATTTCACCTGTCATAGCGATGAAGCGGTCGATTTTTTTCTCACTTAAAATTGATGCTAAACACACCGATAAAGCGACTCCGGCCGAAGGTCCGTCTTTCGGCGTAGCGCCTTCTGGAACATGAATGTGAAAATCAAATTTATTAAATTTTTTGGCATCAATTTTTAAATCCTTGGCAATTGATCTTACATAGCTCAGTGAGGCTTTGGCTGACTCTTTCATAACATCGCCGAGGCGACCTGTGATTTGAATTTTGCCATTGCCTTCGAATTTTAAAACTTCAATTTCTAGCAAATCTCCACCATAAGGTGTATAGGCTAAGCCAGTTGCCACTCCAATCATATCTTTGCTTCGCACTTTTCCAAAATCCTTTTTTTCAGGACCGGCAAATTCTTTCAAATTATCGATAGTGATGTTGATTTTATTTTGTTTTTTGGAGATGATTTGGCGAACTGATTTGCGTACTAAATTTTCGATTTCGCGGTTTAAATTTCTGACTCCCGCTTCAAATGTATAGCGACGAATCAAGGTTAAGATGGCATCAGGACTTACTGTAAATTCTTTGTTATTTAGTCCATTTTCTTTTAATAACTTAGGAACAATATGTTGTTTGGCAATTTCTAATTTTTCATTTTCGGTATAGCCAGAAACATTAATAATTTCCATGCGGTCGCGAAGAGGGATTGGAATTGAGTTCACCGAATTTGCGGTTGCCACAAAAATTACTTTTGATAAATCATAATCGATTTCCAAATAATGGTCAGAAAAATTTTTATTTTGCTCTGGGTCAAGCACTTCAAGCAAAGCTGAAGCTGGGTCACCACGGAAGTCATTCGACATTTTATCGATTTCATCAAGGAGCATTAATGGATTTATAGTTTCGGCTTTTTTCATTGATTGAATTATGCGCCCCGGCATCGCTCCAATATAGGTTCGACGATGGCCACGAATTTCTGATTCATCTTTAACGCCACCAAGCGAAACTTTGACATATTTGCGGTTCAAGCTTTCGGCAATCGATTTGGCAAGTGAAGTTTTACCAACTCCGGGTGCACCAACTAAACACAAAATCGGACCCTTCGCCCCTTTGGTTTTGATTTGAACTGCGATAAATTCTAAAATACGGTCTTTAATTTTGTTTAAACCGAAATGATTTTTATCAAGAATTTCTTGTGCCTTGGCAAGATTGGTAATTGGCTCGCTTTGCTCACTAAATGGCAGTGAAACCACCCATTCTAAATAATTTCTAACCACTCCAGATTCAGCAGAAAAGCTACTGGATTTTTGTAATTTGCCAAGTTCATATTCGAGTTTTTTACGAACTTCCTTGGAAACATTAATTTTGGCAATTTTATTTTTTAATTCCTTGATTTCTGGGTCTTCATCTTGACCTAATTCTTTTTTGATATTTTTAAGTTGTTCATTGAAATATATTTCTTTTTGATGTTTGGTGAATTTATCTTGAATTGCCTTGTTAATTCTTTCTTCGGCTTCAAATATTTCAATTTCTGTTTTGAGAATTTTCAACAATTTAAATAATTTCTTTTTGACATTATTTTCTTGCAAAATTTCTTGTTTTTGTAGGTTGGTTGAATTGATATGATTGGCAATGAAATATACTACATCTTCGGTGGTTTTTATTTTGGGAATTTCACTTAAAATTTCGGGAGTGATTTTTTTATTATGTTGAGCATATTTGCCAAAATTATCGGCACATGATTTTATTAAGCCGATTAAATCTTTGTCCGTAGAGGATTCTTTGGCTTTTTTGACAATTGAAATAGTGCTAAAATATGAACCATCTTCAGACCAGAAGGATTTTAATTTTGCCACAAAAAAACCCTGCAAAATTACTTTTACTGTGCCATCAGGAGTTTTGATATATTCATGAATTTTGCAAATAGTGCCTACTTCATAGAGGTCATCGCCAGAATTTACCTCGCTTTTTGGATTTTTTTGCATAATTGCAAAAATCGGAAGCTTGTTTTTGAAGGCTTCATGTGCGGTGTTTATGGATTTTGATCTGCCAATGAGAATAGTTGAGGTGGTATTTGGAAAAATAGCTACATCACGAAGTGCAATGGTGTAAAATATTTTTTGGTTGACCGAGTTTTTAATATCGCCATCTGATTCTGTATTTTCTGGTGAAGAATTGGTTTTATTGCTGGCATTTTTCTGCTCTTTAATATCTGAAATTTTCATGGTAAATAAATATTTTCTAAATTGTTTTGATTATGTTTTGCAATAATTATAGTTATATTTCAATTGTTGTAATTGCATATTTTATTTTTAATTCTAAAATCTGCAATTACAAATTAAAATAAAATTAATTTAAAAATGTCTTACGATAAAAATAATATTTTTGCTAAAATTATTCGCGGTGATTTGCCTGCGCAAAAAATTTATGAAGATGATAATGTTTTAGCTTTTAATGATATTTCAAGGGCTAGTCCAGTCCATGTTTTGGTGGTGCCAAAGGGCGAATATGTTGATTTCAATGATTTTGTTAACAAGGCCAGTGCCGAAATAGTTGTTGATTTTTTTAAAAAAATATCGCAAATCGCTAAAGAATTAAATATTGTTAATGATGGTTTTAGGTTAATCACAAATAATGGCTCCAATGCCCACCAAACTGTAAAGCATTTTCATGTGCATTTACTTGCAGGAAAAAAACTCGGACCATTAATATCATCAGATAATTTAAATAGATAATTTATGGATAAAAAAATTCACGATTCAACTCGAATAATTCACGCCGGCAGAAATCCAAAAGAGCAGGGCTGGATGGTAAATCCTCCAATCTATCAAACCTCAACAATTGTTTTTCCTTCTTTTAAGGATTTGCTATATGCAGAACGAGGCTATTCAAATAACGATTTGGTGCAACCTTATGAACTTAAATATGGTAGATACGGAACCCAAACTAATTTTGCTTTAGAGCAGGCAATTGCTGAAATTGAGGGGGGTTATAACACTTTCGTTACTTCGTCGGGAGCGGCTGCAATCAATACTGCGCTTATTGCTTTTTTAAAAAGTGGCGATCACATGTTATTGGTCGATAATGTTTATTCACCAACCCGAGGTTTTGCTGATAAATTTTTAAAAAAATTAGGCATCGAAACTTCATATTTTGATCCAAAAATTGGTTCAGATATTGCCAAACTCATCAAGAAAAATACCAAGGTAATTTTTATGGAAAGTCCGGGGTCGCAAACCTTTGAAATTCAAGATGTTTCGGCAATTTGTAAAGTCGCCAAAAAACATAATGTCACAACTATACTTGATAATTCTTGGGCAAGTGGAATTTACTTTAAGCCATTTGATCATGGCGTCGATGTTTCGGTAATGGCTTTAACTAAATATATTAATGGTCACTCCGATATTATGATGGGCTCAATTACAGTCCAGGAAAAACATTTTAGAGTAATGTATGAAGCCTTTCGATATATGGCAGTAACGGCATCGCCAAATTCTTCTTATATGGTTCAACGCGGATTAAGAACTGCTAAATTAAGAATGGATCATTGTTTTAAATCAGCACTTGAGATGGCAAAATGGCTTCAAACTCGCCCAGAGGTTGAAAAGGTTTTATATCCAGCTTTGCCTGACGATGAAAATCATCAATTGTGGAAACGAGATTTTACTGGGGCGGCGGGATTATTTTCGATAATTCTTGATAAAAAATATTCGAACGAATCACTGGCTAGAATGCTTGACAAACTGCATTTTTATGCGATGGGTTATTCTTGGGGTGGTTATGAATCTTTGATTCTTCCTTTTGATGCTACCAATATCAGAACTTCAACTAAATATAAATTTTCTGGCAAAACTACCATCAGAATTAATATTGGTCTTGAAGATGTTGAGGATTTGAAAAATGACCTGGAAGCTGGCTTTAAAAGATTAAAACGCTAAAATAATTATTTTGCAAATAATTGGGTAATGTCCTTGAAGGCTTTAAATTCAAGGGCATTATTGCTTGAGTCGTAAAAAAACATTGTTGCTTGTTCGCCAGTCTTTCCTCTAAATCTGATATAGGGTTCAATAACAAATTTGATTGAATTACTTTTGAGTTTTTCTGCAAAATTATGCCATTGTTCCCACTCTAAAACTACCCCAAAATGTGGAACTGGAACGCCGTGACCATCGACCTTATTAATAATATTGTTGGTATTTTTTTGTGGGTCTAGATGGGTCACTAATTGATGTCCAAAAAAATTCCAATCAATCCAATGTTCGCTAGCTCTTCCTTCTTCAAAGCCAAGAAGTTGACCGTAAAATTTTCTAGTCAAGTTTAAATCGTGAACTGAAATAGCCAAATGAAAGGGTTGTAACATAAAATTATAAACCGTAATTAACTTTAACACCCCATTTTCTTCCAAGATATCTTTCAATTTCTTTGCGATCATCATTATTAACAGAGCGGTTGAAAATAATTAATTCTCCAATCATGCCTTTAAAGAAATTTTTTGGAATTGAATTTTCGGTGGCTTTGGTTGAACCCAAATAAAATTTGTGATAGTTGGCTGAATAGCTTTTTAAACTGTTGATGATGGCACTATTATAGCTGTTTGAGCCTACTTGATTCGAATCTTGTAAATAGCCATTTTTGTAAAATTTAATGTTGGCAGTGCTTCCAAGATCGGTTGGTGTTGAGTAAATAATGATTGACAAAATTACTTTTTCATTATTCACAAAAAAGCCAAAGGGAGTACTAGTTGCATTTGGAGTTCCACCGCATCCGCTATTTGATGAGACTGCAAGATTGCCACTTTTATTATCAGAGTTGTGAGAAATTTCTAGTTCCATACCGCATGTGTCTGCGGGGTTGAAAAATATGGTTCTTTTATCTGTAGAATTAACATCAGTTACTTCAAAAGCGCCAAAAATAGATGCAGAACGATAGGTCAAAACATCTTGCTCAGATCTTTCTGATTCAAAAAAATCATTAGTTCCATCAAATAAAACTGATGGCAAACCAAACATTCCATTAGCCTTGAACATTGGTTGATTATCGGCGGTATTTTGAATAAAATTGATTCTATCGCTATATCTAACTTCTGCTCCGTTCCAGCGGGAAATTTTATCGCCATCATCGGTTTCCTCTTCTTTAAATGCATCTTCGGCAGTACTATCTTGCCATGACACGATATAGTTTACCCAAGGCATCGCTGAGCTTTGAGTAACATTTCGTGCAGTGTTGACTCTCATACTTCCGATGATTCGACTTGACTGCAAAAGCCCTGCAATCATAACCATAACAATTACAATAACTACAGAAAGCTCTATTAATGAAAATCCCTTGATAGTTTTTTTGTTAAATTTATTCATATTTGAAATTTTTTTTCTTAACCTCTTGTAAAACTTTTAAATAAAATTAGATTAGTAGTCAAGAAGTCTTTATAAAATATTAAAATGATTTTTTATTATCGCAATATTTTATATCATCAAAAAATTTAAATTAAAATTTATATGTCAAAAGTAATCGGAATTGATTTGGGAACCACAAATTCATGCGTTGCCATAATGGAAGGGGCAACTAATATTAAGGTCATTGAAAATGCGGAAGGAGCTAGAACCACTCCGTCAATCGTTGGCTTTTTAGCAAGTGGCGAAAAAGTGGTCGGATCTCCTGCTAAAAGACAAGCGGTGACCAATCCTTTAAATACTGTTTTTGGTATTAAAAGATTAATTGGCAGAAGATATGAAGATCCATTAACAGAAAAAGATAAGGGTTTAGTGCCATATAAAATTGTGAGTTCATCAAATGGCGATGCTTGGGTTGAAGTTAAAAATGAAAAATATTCACCAAGCCAAATTTCTGCTTTTACACTAATGAAAATGAAAGAAACCGCTGAAAATTATTTAGGAGAAAAAGTCGAAAAGGCAGTTATTACCGTGCCGGCTTATTTTAACGATTCACAGCGTCAAGCAACTAAGGATGCTGGTAAAATTGCTGGTTTAGATGTGCTTCGTATCATCAATGAGCCAACTGCGGCGGCTTTAGCTTATGGTTTTGACAAGAAAAATGGTCAAACTATTGTGGTTTATGATTTGGGTGGCGGAACTTTCGATGTTTCGATTCTAGAGATTGGTGATGGAGTTTTTGAAGTTAAGGCAACTAATGGCGATACTTTTTTAGGTGGTGAAGATTTTGATATGAGAATTTTAAAATTCTTATGCGATGAATTTAAAAGAGATAATGGAGTTGATTTATCAAAGGATCCATTGGCTTTGCAAAGATTAAAAGAGGCTTCTGAAAAGGCTAAAATTGAATTATCTTCAACTTTAGAAACTGAAATTAATCTTCCTTACATTACCGCTGATAGCTCTGGTCCAAAGCATTTAAACCTAAAATTATCAAGAGCAAAGCTCGAACAATTAGTTGATGATTTGGTGCAAAAAACCATCAAACCTTGCGAAAATGCTTTGCAAGATGCCGGATTAAATCCTAGTGAAATTGACGAAGTTATTTTAGTTGGTGGCATGACTAGAATGCCAAAAGTTATTGAAACAGTCAAAAAATTATTTGGTAAAGAACCTAATCGTAGCGTCAATCCAGATGAGGTCGTGGCAATTGGTGCTGCCATTCAGGGTGCGGTTTTACAAGGCGATGTTAAAGATGTATTGCTTCTTGATGTTACTCCATTATCACTTGGTATTGAAACTGCCGGCGGAGTATTTACCCGCTTGATTAATCGCAATACCACAATTCCAACCAATAAGAGTCAGGTGTTCTCAACTGCTTCTGATAACCAAACTGCAGTTACTATTAAAGTTTTCCAAGGGGAAAGAGATATCGCTTCGCACAATAAATTGCTTGGTGAATTTAATCTAGAAGGAATAGCTCCGGCACCTAGAGGAATGCCGCAAATTGAGGTTTCATTCGATATTGATGCTAATGGTGTAGTCAAGGTTTCTGCCAAGGATAAAGCTACTAATAAAGAGCAACAAATTCGTATTCAATCTTCGGGTGGATTATCGGAAGCCGAAATCAAAAAAATGATGAAAGATGCTGAAGATAATGCCGAAGCAGACAAAGATCGTAAAGAAATGATTGAGGCAAAAAATCAAGCTGATTCATTAATTTATGAAACTGAAAAATCTCTTAAAGAGCATGGCGATAAAATTGAAGCTTTGGTTAAAGAGGAGATTGAAAATAAAATCAACAAACTAAAAGAAGAATTGCAAAAGAGTGATGCTAAAGCCGATGAGGTAAAAAAATTGACCGAAGATTTAATGCAATCATCAATGAAAATTGGTGAAGCCATTTATAAAAATTCTTCAGCCAACTCCGCTTCTTCACAAGATTCATCTGCCGATAATGAGCAAAACTCATCGCAAAAAAACGATGGAAGCAAAGTAGTTGATGGAGAATTTGAAGGGGTAAGTGAAGAGGATAAAAAATAATAATCACTAATAATTTATAAAAAATTATTAACATTTAAAATAATATAAATAAACTACTTCTTTACATAGTGAAGGAGTAGTTTTTTATTTCTCCATAATTGCTACAAAAAATATTTAAATTTTTTAAAGTAACTAAAATAGTTTGCTAAAAGATTTGATGTTACCATAATACCATTTATAACGATATTATATTTTTTACCATATATATTTTAAAACTATATTATGGGTGAACTAGTTAAAATAGTTTTAAATAATCTTCACTTTAGATAAAATAAACTCCAATCTATGACAAATTTCTTAAAAAAAATTCGCGAAGAAAAAAGAATAAGCCAAAGTAATTTGGCTCGAAAAATTGGTGTTAGCAAGCAGTTATTATGTGGTTTTGAAAATGGAAGAAGTGGAATTTCTAATGAAGTTTTGGCAAAATTAGCATTGGCTTTAGAGGTCCCGCAAGATGCCATAATTACTGGAAAATATGATAAATCTTATGATCTTAAAGGCAAACAACAGCTTGCCGAGGCTCTTAAATTAACTTTTGATTTTTATGGTGATGAGTTTGATAAAGATACAATTATAAAAATTTCCACTGAACTTTATGGCTTAATAGTTGACTTTGATGGTATAAAAGATGAAGCTAATAAAATTAATTTTAAAAAGTCACTCGAAGACAAAATTGCTCTGGGATTGGCTTCAAAATGTTTCTTACAAACCAAAATTTAATTTTATGCAGCAAAAAAAACTACCAAAAAAACATGTTAAAAAAGAGTTGGAAAAAATTTATAATAAAGATTTAAAATGGACAAAAAATGGACAATCACTAAATCGTGGCTTTAATAAAACCATTGTTAGCAGTCCGATTTTAAAATGGATTTTGGGGTTATCGATATTGTCAAATATTGGAATTTGGTCAGCTTTGATTTTAATAAATATAAAATAGTTTTTTTGCAAAAATAATCGCAAATATTTTTTAAACTTCATCATTTTTAACAAAAATTTGGCAAAATAAATTGCCAAATTTTCTATAATTATTGGTTTTTTTCTTAATTGAAGTCTTAGAAATAAAAACCAGTTCTTCTTTCGTTTTTTCTGAATTGCTCTTGATTATCTTCTGGTGGACAGGCAGTGCACAAGGTTAAAATGGATAGAGCAAGGGCTATTTTAAGTTTTTTCATATAAAAAAAATTAAATTAATAAAATTAAAAAAATATTTTAATCTTATTATTTTTAATATCAGTTTTATATTGTATTTTTTCTTAAAATATTTTTACTGATGTTGTAATTGAAACGATTTATCGGTTTTAACAATTTTTTGATGGTTGGTTGGGGTTATAGCGGTTTGGCTGATTTTTGCTAAATCATTTAAAATTGGATCTTGATGTATTCTTTGCAAAATTGATGACGCTTCTGAAATTTTTGGACTTACAACAAAAGCTCCTTCGGACTCTGATAATATTTTTTGATATGATTGATATTCTTCAATTAATTTTTCTCTAGATTTTTCATCTTCTAAAAGGAATTTTTTTATAGAGTCCAAATCGGAATCTGTAAGATATTTGTATATTCCCTTGCCATTTAATAGTCTGCTTAAGAAGCCTTTTGCACTTTTATTAATGGCAAATAAAAAATCATTAGGATTTTCGCAGGTTTGTGAGTCTGATACAAAGCTATCAGGATTTTTTGAGCTTAACTCATCACAACCGCTATTATTAATTTCTAAAGAAATTTGGTGATCTTTTTTTTGAACAATAGATACTCTTTCGAAATTTAATTGCCATTGCATATTTTCTAAGATAGTTGATCTAGAATAAAAATTTAAATCAAAATCAAGTTCCTCACCATTAACTTTTGCTTTAAGCTTATAATTTAATGATTTTCTTTTTGAGTTATAATTAACGCTATTTTCAGATTTTTCCTCAGCAAATGAAATTTGATAATTTGGGTCTATTTTATTAAATTCTTCTAAAACGTCCTCAAAATTTTTTGCGGCCGCTCTTTTATCTGGTGTTAACGAAAAAATTTGTTCGCAAACGCCAAAGAAATCATAATCAGTAACTATTGAAGTATTCAAAGAAAGATTGGGGTTTGATTGTTTTATAAATTCATTATATACTTTACTGCCATATAATCCAAAATCCGAAGCTCCAATCCAGGATTTTTTGCGTAAAAAATCAAAAAAAGGAGTAAATTTATCGAAATTCTTTCCAGCTTCACTAACGGTTTTTTTAGTTATTTCATCAATTTTTTCCTTTAAAACATCTTGCGGATCTTTTTTGACAATAGCTTCTGGTTTAGTTTCTAATGATTCATGCCCAACCTCATCAACAACTTCGGTGTCATTATCACTAGCTTTTTTTGTACACTCTTTAGTTTTATTTTTTGTTTTTGGATGTTTTGGAGCTTTTGGTGGATTAACTGTGGGAGCAAATAATTCGGCTAAATTTTTTTCAAACTCCCTTTCCTTTTTTTCTATTAAAATTGGATTATTCTCATTTAATTTTTCAATTAAATCATTAATTTTTTTCATTAAACTTAACGATGATTTATCTTTATTTGAAGATAATTTGGAAATAAAGCCAGAATTACTTAGATGATTTAAAAATCCTGTTGGATTTAATATATTTTTTGCTTCTAAATCTTTCTTTTTTAAGGCTTTTTGAATTGGTAAATCGGGGTTTTTGCTATTTTGAAATAAAGAAGCTATATCTGAAATGATTGCCATTAAATTTTTATCAGTTTCTGACAATGATTCTGAATCGGTGGATTTATAATTTGATAAATTTTCCTCAAATTCTTTTATAATTTTTAGGTTTTTTTCTAAATCTTTAGCAATTTCATGATCGAAATTTTCATCAACTTTATTTATTAAATCATCAAAACTGCCTAATTTTAGATTTTTGCTAGAAGAAAAACCATAAGATAATAGTTTTTTTACAGAATTTGCGGTTTGTTCTTGAGTTACGGAATTATTATTATGACCATAAAAAAATAGCTCTAATCCATTATCCTCTTGTTTATCAGATGATTTACTAGCATGACCTTGATATGCCATAAAATCAAGCGGTAAATTTTCGAGCAAGTCAATATCACGGTTGAATAATACTATATTAAAAAGATTTTTTTTAAAATTAGCTGGAAAATCAAGGTGAGGTTTTTTATTTATGGTGCTTGAATTTTCTTGAATTAGGGGCGGAACATTTAAACGAAAATAATTTTCAGCAATACATTCGTCAAAATTTTTTGGGGTATTAATAGTCTTGGTAAATCCATTTTTTTGAGTTGTGAAATCTTCTGTTATAAAATTTTTTTTATCCTCACTTAAAAGAAAATCCTTAAGAATTTGCAACTGATTTTTAGGAATTATTTTAAAAAATTCGCTAAATCCATACATAATTGAAGGCGCTCCATACTCACCAAGATTAAATGATTTATTGGTGGAGGTTTTTAATGATAATGGTGAAAAACTAGATTGTAAACGATGGCCGTAAATATTTGATTTTTCACATAAATCAAAAGAGCAAGCTATAATTGCAAATTTTTCCTCTTCATCAGAATCGATGCCCAAAATTGATTTGATCTCATCTCTATTGACATTTTTTCTTGATTTACAAATTTTAATAAATTCATCGTTTTCAATATTACCATATAATAACTTATCTTCTTCTAAAATTGCTGATTTGCTCTCAAGCATTTTTTTACTTTTTTCTTTGAATATAGCCTGCATTTCTTTAAGTTTTTCTTTTTTTGCATCTGGTATTTGATTTTTTGGATCTAATCTAATCTCATCATTTGAAAATTCATGATGAGCTATCAATGAATGTTTTATATTTTCAATATAGTATATTGAAGCTTGAAGGTTTTCGGTTAGTGACTCAGTGTATAATTTTAAAGTTTCTTCAAAAGCTTCTTGGTTTCTTTGGACTATTAAATTATGAAATTCTTTGAATTTAATGGCCTCCTCTTCAAATAATTCCGAATTAAATTTTGCATTTGCAGTTTCGGCTTCAAAAATGGTTTTATATTTAAAAAAATATTCATAGAAATCCATAAACATTGAAAATTTTTTTTCAATATATTCTAAATCAATATCTGCTGAACTTATCTGGTTATCAAAAACCATTTGATAATTTGAGGGTTCGAAATATTCAAAGGGAGATTTGTCTTCAAGCATAATATATAAAAAATCCAATTTTCCAGTCTTTAGAAAATCTTGAAATTTCTTTTCATCAACTTTTTCAATTACCTCTAAAAAATAACAATTACTTGTTGTTGTACTATTTACAATAGATTTCAATCCTGAGTTTGTGAAGATTTTAGTTCCAAATGACATTTTATTTTTTGCATTAAAGATGAAATTGGAATTTATTTGATGACTTTTCAAAAAATCCCTTAAATCATCTCGATCGAGCGATATTCTTGACTGATCTGCTTCTAAACCAACACTATCTATAGCGATTGCTGATCTTTTTGGCGGTTTTTTTTGTGGCATATAATTTATTATTAATGTTAATTAATATAAATTAATGCTATTCAATTTTTTAATGCAAAATTAATTTAAAAAACTTATGAGATTTTAATTAAAGTGTTTCCTTTAGAAACTTTAATTTGCTTGGCGTTGCAAACATTGGCGATATCGGTTTTGACGCCAGATAAATCCAGCTCTGATGAAATTTCTAATAATTCAATTTCGGTCTTCATCGATTGATTTTTTTCGGATTTATATTTTCGAACCTCAAATAAAATTTTCAAAATTTCATCGCCAATTTTCAGAATTTCTGCATTATTTTTTTGAAATTTTTCTGGGAGTTTAGGTTTGTTTCCTCTATTGTGAATAGATTTGAGATTTCTAAATTCATCGCTAAAAATTTCGCTGTAAATTTCTTCGCAAATGAAAGGAATAAAGGGGGCAAAAAGTTTTAAAATATTTTTCAAAATAATTGATAAAGTGGCGAGCGAGCTAAGTTGTTCAAGTAAAATTTCTTGAGTTTGATTGGTATTTAACTCAATACCATCAAGCTTTTGGGCTTGAAGACCATAAGAGCGAACTTTGCAAATTTCTAGATAATTATCACAAAAATAGTGCCAAAAAAATTCTTCCAAAACTTCTCTTGCTTTGGCGTATTCATAAATCGCAAATTGCTTATCATATTCGTTAATCACAATTTCTAGGCGAGATAAAATCCACAAATCGGAAGGATGTGAAATTAAATTACTCAAATTTTCATCGCTAAAATTTTGCTGGTTATTTTCCACAAAATAATTCTGTAAAATTGCGAAATGTTGAGAACAAAATTTGGCAGAATTAAATAATTTAGTAATTAATTTTTGTCCAATTTTGAAAACTTCTTCGCTATAAGCGATATCGGCTCCAAGATTAGATGCGGAAGCCCAATAACGAACAACATCGGCGGATTTTTCTTCAATTAAATTTTTTGGCGTTACCACATTGCCTTTTGATTTACTCATTTTGGTTTTGTCGGAAGCCAAACACCAACCCGAAATCATCAAATTGTGCCATGGAATGGTTTGAGTAGAATTTGGATTTTCTTGTAATTTAATGCTTCCATCTTGGTTTCTTTGGGGGTTGCCATTTTGGTCTGTAACAATTTCTAAACTGTGCAAATAAGCTTTAACAATAGTGTAAAATGCCCAAGTGCGAATGATTTCGTGTGCCTGCGGACGCATATCGGCAGGAAATAATTTTTGATGTCTTGCTTCATCAAAACAAAATTCGCTCGAAATGCCTTTGCTTGATAGTTGTGGTGAAATTGAGGATGTGGCCCATGTGTCAAGAACATCGCTTTCTGCCTCCACTTCATCACGCAAATAACCTTCGGGCAAATCAACCAATGGATCGCATGGCAGTTGATGTATTGAAGGAATTAAAATTTTCCCTTTTTCCCCTTCTCTTTGAGAATACCACACTGGAATTTTTACACCAAAAAATCTTTGGCGTGAAATGCACCAATCCCACGAAAGCCCATCAATCCACTGCTCAATTCTCACTCGCATATATTCAGGGTACCAATTACACTCATTAGTTTTTTGTTTTAGCTGGTCTTTTTTGTCAAGAATTTTAATGAACCATTGCGGTTTACTAATAATCTCAATCGGCATGCCTGATCGCTCAGCGCATTTTACGGAGCGAGTGATTTTTTGTGATTTAATAGTTGCAAAATTTTTATTCAAGTCCGCACCAAAATCATTTTGCGATTTTGACTCTCCCTCAAGGGGGGAGTTGAATATCAGGGAATTTGATAATAATTCGACAATTATTTTTTTTGCTTCTTTGATTTTTTGATTAGCGATTTTTTGATAATTTTCTATAAAAATCTTTGGATTTAAAATTGATTTTTTTTCAATTAAAAAACTGGCATTGAATTCACTAATTATACCGTAAGCTTCGAATAGTTTTTTGCATTCTAGGTTTTCATCAACATTAATTAAATTTTTGATCGATCCGTCTGAATCAATAATTTCACGCTGAGCCAAACCAAATTTTCGCCACCACTTTAAATCAGTCTCATCGCCGAAAGTGCAACACATTACTGCCCCTGTTCCTTTATCAATTTGAACAGAATTGTCGGCGTAAATTGGAACTTTAACTCCAAAAATTGGGGTTATAGCGAAAGAGCCAGTTGCACCTTCACCTTCATGGTTTAGGGGCTTTTGGATCAAATTTTTATAGCGTTCATCCGCCCCATTAATCATCACTGCAACGCAAGCTGGTAAAAGCTCGGGGCGAGTGGTCATAATTTCCAAATCTTGATTTTTTCCATCAAGGGTAAAATTGATAAAAAACATTTCTCCTTCAATTTCCTTGTCGATAATATCGGCTTGAGCTAGGGCAGTGCGGTCGGCGATGTCCCAAAAAACTGGCTGATTTTGTTTTTCAATTAGACCCTTATGATATAAATCAAGAAAAGAGGCTTGCGAAATTTTTTGTGATTCGGGCGAAATTGTTTGATATTTTTGCTCCCAATCCACCGACAAAGCTACACTTTTAAATAAATCTTCAAATTCATCTTCGGCTTCTTTTACGACTTCACGACATTTTGCCACAAAATAGCCACTACCGCCTTGGTTTTTTTCGCGTTCTTGCGCTTCATAAGCCATGGCTTTTTTGTCGATAATTTTTTCAACCAGCCTCTCGGTTGGCAAGCCATTATCATCAAATCCCATCGGATAAAAAACATCCTTGCCTTGCATGCGATTATATCTGGCGACAATATCAGCTTGAGTGTATGAAAAAATATGTCCCATATGTAAAAGCCCAGAAACCGTTGGTGGTGGAGTGTCAATTACAAAGGTTTCGGTGCGATTTTTGTCATTACGAAATTGGTAAATTTTTTGCTCATCCCAATATTTTTGCCAATAATTTTCTTTAGTTTTGGCATCGTATTTTTCTAGAAGTTTCGACATTATTCAATTTCAATTAATTTAGTTTTAAAACGACTCATACCATAAAAGTAAATTTTATTATCAATAATAATTGGTAAATGTAAAATTTTTTTATTTAAAGAATAATTTTTTTCAATTGAGCCGTCAAAAGGGGAGGTGATAAAAATTTCTCCATCGCTTCTTAAAATTATCAATTTTGAACCCGCCATTATAACTCCTAAATAATTATATTTGCTGGAAATTTTTTTGGGATTGCGATATTTAGGAAGTTGTGAAAGCCATTTGATGCCTCCAGTTTTTTTCGATATAGCCATTAATTGATTATCGTCGTTGATGGCAAAAACAAAATCCCCTGCAATCCAAAAATCAGTTAATGAACTAATTGATTTTTGCCAAATTTCTTTGCCATTATCAAGTGACATGGCTTTCATTTTTCCGCCATAGCCTATAGCGTAAACGATATTATCTTTAACAATTGGTGTGGCGTCGATGTCGGTTAAAACATTATTGGAATAGTTGTTTTGGTTAAGATCATTTTGCCAAATAACCTCGCCATTTTTTTTGTTAAGAGCATAGATTTCGCCTGAAGAATGCGAAATAATTATTTTTTCTCCTGAAATTACCACTTGTGCATTGCCAAATATTGCCAAAGCCTTGTTCATGCCGAAGTGAATCCAGTTAATTTCACCACTATTTGCATCTAGGGCAAAAGTTTTATTATCGATTGAGGTGATGTAAACATTATCTTTGTCGCATATTGGTGTTGAATTGAAAATTACCGATAAATCCTTGCTCCATAAGATATTGCCGTCTTTTTGAGAAATTGCTTTTATTTGATTGACTCCAGCTACCGCAAAAAGTTTGAAATCGCAGGCGCCAAGATGTGCAACCTTATAATTTTTAAGCCATAATTTTTCGAAGATACGATGATTCCATAGGGTATTTTTACTTTTTAAATCAATGGCGGTAAGGTCGCCAGAGCTGTCCATATGGAAGATGGTGTTGTTAAAAATTATAGGAGAATAAACGAAGCTGTTAGAAAAATCCTCGTAGTAAAAAATATTTTTATACCATTTTCTTTGTAGATTAATTTGATTTTTTTTAAAAAATAGCCAGCCAAAATCTTTGTAATCAAAATGTTTTTCGATATTTTCAATTGACTGATTTAATTGACTTGGAGAGCCAAGCCAAATTTTGTTGGCTTGAGGTTTGGGGATAGTAATTGCAGTAGTTTTAAGAGATTTATCAAGGTTTAAACTATTGCTTTTTGCAGAAATATCGATGGCAGATTTTTTATCATAGCTTTTATTTTCGGAGCATGAACTGCAAAAAAATGCAATTAATAAAATTATTTTAAAAATTTTATTTATGGGTCTAAGATTTTGTGATAAAATCATGGTGAAATTAAATTATTTTTTTACGAAGCTTTTGGATCGTATCCCTTTTGAATTACAATTTTCATGGCATCAGAAGCTCTATTTTTAAGAGTTTCTTTGACATCAGGATTTTTGGCGATCATTTCAAAAATTTTGTAAGCATTGGCAAAATTATTTTTATTCATTTCAAGATAGCCTCTTTGTTCCGCGATATAGTAGCGCAAAATTTTCGATTTATTTTCGATTTTTTCAAGGTCGGCAATAAATTCGGCTTTGTTGAAAAGTGATTCATCGGTTAAAATAGTTCTAACCATTAATAAAGCCGATAAATCTTTGATATAAGCATCACAGAAGCGACAATTGTTAATTTGTTTGTAAACCATTAAGGCATCTTCTTTTTTGCCTTCATCAATAAGAATTCCAGCGTAGCGAAGAGATGCCAAAGATTTTATGCCATTTGGAGCTGATGAAGATTCATGAATTTTTTTGAGGGTTTGTTTGGATTTTTCGACTTCACCGATTTGCTGATCAATCATTGATTGATGAAGCATTTCAGAAAATTTTTCTTGTTGGATTTTGGTATTAATTTTATAGGCAGTAAAGCAAATGGAGCCAGAAATTGCGACCGCTAAAATTAGGGTAAGAATTTTTTTATTCTTTTTAAAAATTCTCGCAATATTTTCGTTTCTAACTTCAGCTGAAGCAGTTTTCAAAATATTATTTAACTCTCTAGACATAATTCTCCTTTATGAAATTTAATTTAATATCTGCTTTAGACAGCAATCTAAAGTATTTTGCAATAAATAAGCTATGGTCATAGGGCCAACTCCCCCTGGGACAGGAGTGATGGCTGAAGCCACAGTTTTTACATTTTCAAAGTCTACATCACCGGTAATTTTGTGCTTACCATTTTCGGTGGCAATGCGGTTAATTCCAATATCGATGATTATTGAATTTTCTTTGATCATATCTTTGGTGATCAAATTGATGACACCTGCGCCAGAAAAAATCACATCAGCTTGCAAACATTCTGCCTTTAAATCTTTGGTGCTTCTGTTGGCGATAGTTACGGTGCAAGACTCCAACATTAATAAGCGAGCTAAAGGTCTACCAACGATGTTTGAACTTCCAATTACTAAAGTTTTAAGTCCAGCTAAATTATTGCCTTTGACTGATTTTAATAAATGAATACAGCCAAGTGGAGTGCATGGGATCATGGCTTTGTCAATTCCATCAATTTCGCCAATTGATAATTTGCCAACATTAATAACATGAAAGCCGTCAACATCTTTTTTGTAATTAATATTGTGGATGACTTTTTTGGCATCAATATGTTTTGGTAGAGGCAATTGAACCAATATGCCATGAACTTTTTTGTCATTATTTAATTCTTCGATTTTGGCGATTAATTCTGCTTCAGAAATATCTGCAGACATTTTGAATTGAATTGAATTCATGCCAACATTATGTGCAGATTTTTCTTTGTTGCCAACATAAACTTCGCTGGCAGGATCATTGCCAACCAATATAACGGCCAGTGTTGGTGTTACTTTGAATTCTTTTTTAATTTCATCAACTTTTTTGGCAATTTCTAGCTTGAGTTTTTCAGAAATTTCTTTGCCGTTAATGATTTTTTCTGTTTGTGACATTGAATAAATTTGTTAAGATAATTTTTAGGATTTTAAAAATTATAAAAATTCTTATAACTATTATGATTTTATTTTTTTTAATTAAATCAAGAGTTAATTTAATTTTTTTTATAAAATTTATAAATATTGAAGACTATTATAATTGCAGTGAATTAATAAGGCAAAATATAAATTAGATTTTTTTTATTTGGAATTAATTTCTTTTAGGAATGCGCTATCAAGGCTGTCGAGACCGTGTTTATCCTTTAATCCCTGAGGGGAGCCAATATAGCGAAGCTCTGAATTATGTAAGACCGCGATATTATTACAAATTTCATCCATATCCGATAAAATATGAGAGCTGAAGAAAATAGTTTTCCCTTTATTTTTATATTTGATAAGTTCGTTTTTTAATGCAATTCTTGCTTGTGGGTCAAGACCTGACATAGGTTCGTCAAGAATAATTAAATCCGCATTGGATAGAAATACGGCCATTAGCCCTAATTTTTGGGTCATTCCTTTGGAAAATTTGCTAATTTTTTGCGATAAATATTGGTAATTTAAATCAAGATTTTTGGAAATCTCAAAAGCCTCAATTTCATCGAGTTTTAAATTATAAAAACCTAAGGTAAATTTTAGAAAATCGAATCCAGTCTGACTAAGAGAAGGAAGAAATTTTTCAGGTAAATAGCATAATTTTTTGCGAGCCTCGGGCAGAACTCGAGAAACTCCGAAAATTTCTACTTCACCATGATCTTGATCAAGTAAATCGAGAATAATTTTGATGAGGGTGGTTTTACCTTGACCGTTCAAGCCAATAAATCCAAAAATTTGATTTTTATGAACTTGAAAATTAACCTTATTTAAAACTTTTTTGTTTTGAAATTCTTTAGAAATTTCTATTATATTTAGTGGATGCATAATTAATTTATAATTTTGTCTATTGCAAGTAAAGCCAGTGTATAGCCATGGCAACCAAGTCCGCAAATAACTCCATTTACGACTTGGCTTAACACTGAAATTTGGCGAAATTCTTCGCGTTGATAAATATTTGAAATATGAAGCTCGATTTTTGGTCCTTTGAAAATTTCAAGAGCGTCACGAATGGCTATTGAAGTGTGCGTGTAAGCTCCTGCGTTAATGATAATTCCGTCAAAATTATCGATGGCATTTTGAATGGCTTCAACAATTTCTCCTTCGTGATTTGATTGAATAAAATTAACATTTAAATCGATTTGCTTGGCAACTTCTTCGCAATCCGATGCAATTTTATCGAGGCGTAAATCGCCATAGATAGTTTTATCGCGCAAGTGAAGTAAATTCAGGTTTGGTCCGTTAATAATTAAAACTTTTTTCATATTATTTTTGGTTTTTTTTGGAAATTTTTAGGTAATAATAAATGGTAATAGGAATTGAAAAAGCATAGGTGATGCCAATAATTGCCAGAGTTAACCAAGGTCTAAAGATGATGCCAAAAATTATTGATCCCAAAATTAAAGATGTTAAAAAAATCTTATTATTTTTGATAGGAATTTTTTTAATAGAAATAGTTGGGATACGGCTTGCCATTAGGATTGCCAGTAAAATTACATAAAAAATTACCAAAATTTGATTGCAATAAAAGCCTTGACCAAATTCATAAAATAAAACCATAGGAAGCGTGGTAAGAGCAGCACCAACCGGAGACGGAATGCCTTTAAAGAAATATTTTTGAATAATTGGGTCGATAGTTTTGTCTCCTAAATCAACATTGAAGCGAGCCAAACGAATACCGGCACAAATCGCAAATATTAATACCATTGCCCAGTCAAGACCAAAAATTTGACCATAACTATTCACCCAAAAATAAATAATAAAACCGGGAACTACACCAAAATTAACAAAATCGACAAGTGAATCAAGTTGTGCCCCAAAATCATTTGAGGCATTTAAAAATCTGGCGAGCCTGCCATCCATGCCATCTAAAAAGCCTGCAAAAATTAATAATGAAGTAGCTAACATATATTCGCCAGCTATGGAGAAGCGAATAGCGGTTAAAGTAAAGCAAAGGCTTGCAAAAGTTATGATATTAGGTAGTAAACGAAAAGACGAATAAAACCCATCTTTGTCGTTGCGAATTTTTAATAAAAAGGTTTTCATCGTAAAATTAAATTATTTGTTTTGAAGGATTAAATTTATAAAAAAAATAATTATATGCAATTTAAATTTTATAAGTTAAAATTTTTTAAGATATATTTTTTAAAAAAAATAATTAATTATTAAAAAAAATGAATAAAAAAAATCTTGCAAATGCCTTGCGTTTTTTAGCAATTGATGCTGTCGATAAAGCCAATTCTGGTCATCCTGGAATGCCAATGGGAATGGCTGATGTTGCCACTATTCTTTTTACTGAATTTTTGAAATTTAATCCAAAGCAACCAAAATGGCATGATCGTGATCGTTTCATTTTATCAGCAGGTCATGGCTCGATGTTGTTATATGCTTTACTTTTTTTAACTGGTTATGAAGATATAAATATAGACGACATCAAAAATTTTCGTCAACTTCATTCAAAATGTGCAGGACATCCAGAATTTGGTGAGCTTGAAGGTATCGAAACCACTACTGGACCCCTTGGACAGGGCATTGCTAATGCTGTTGGAATGGCAATTTCTGAAAAAATGTTGAAAGCTAGATTTGGTGAAAAAATCTATAATCACAAAATTTACGCCTTGGTTGGAGATGGTTGTTTGATGGAGGGAATATCGCAAGAAGCTTTGTCGGTTGCGGGTCATTTACAACTCGATAATTTGGTAGTGATTTGGGACAATAACTCAATTTCAATTGATGGCAACACCAATATTGTCACTTCGGAAAATATGCATCAAAGATTTCAAGCTTTGGGTTTTGAGGTGGTTGCTATTGATGGCCATGATTTCGACGAAATTCACTACGCTTTTACTAAAGCACAAAATGTTTCCAAGCCAATTTTGATTGATTGTAAAACTACCATTGGTTATGGGTCCCCTTCAAAAGCGGGTTCACAACATTGTCATGGTTCACCGCTTGGAAAAGATGAAACCCAAAAAACTCGTGAAAATCTTGGTTGGAATCATGCGCCATTTGAAATTCCTGATGAAATTTTACAAATTTGGAGACAGTCTGCAACTAGATCTAAAGCTAATTTTGAACAGTCACAAAATAATTTAAATAATTTAGGTTTAGATTTAAAAACGCAATTCAACAATTTGCATAAAAAAAATTATTTGCAAAATCTCGAGCAAATTTTTGCTAAAATTGAAAATAATTTATTGTCAACCAAGGTAAATCAGGCAACTCGTAAATCTTCGCAACAAGTTCTGGATTTAATCAATAAAGAAGTGGGTTTTTTAATTGGTGGCTCTGCTGATTTAACTGAATCGGTCTTAACTAAAACTTCCTCAAGCCAAGCTATCACCGCAGAAAATTTTGCTGGCAATTATTTGCATTATGGCGTGCGTGAACATGCAATGGGAGCTATTATGAACGGTATTGCTTTACATGGCAATTTCATTCCTTATGGTGGCACATTTTTGGTTTTTAGTGACTATTTAAAGCCCGCTATTCGCCTTTCGGCATTAATGCATCAGCAAATAATTTATGTTTTTACTCACGATTCAATCGGACTTGGCGAAGATGGTCCAACTCACCAGCCCATCGAGCATTTGGCAATGCTTCGCTCAATACCAAATCTTAATGTGTTTCGTCCGTGCGATCTTGAGGAAACCATCGCTTGCTACAAAATGGCACTATCTTTAAAACAAACACCTTCGGCTTTAATTTTATCTCGACAAAATTTATCATATCAAGAAAAATCTACTCGTGATTTTAATCGTGGTGCCTATGAAATTTCCGCTAATCAAAATCCAAATGTTGCTTCGAAAGTAATTTTGTTTGCAAGTGGCTCGGAAGTTGAGTTGGCGGTTTTGGCCAAAAATATTTTGGTAGAAAAAAATATTGAAACCAAAGTAATATCGGTACCATGTTTGGAGCTATTTTTAAAGCAAGATATTCAATATCAAAACCAAATTTTAGGCAAAAATTTTGCTTCAAAAATTATTTATTGTGCTATTGAGGCGGGAGTAAAATTTGGCTGGCACGAAATTATTGGTAGTGATGGAATTTTTGTTGGTATGAATAGTTTTGGAGCAAGTGCCAAAGCCCATGATTTATATAATCATTTTGGTATAACTCCAGAAAAAATTGTCGATAAAATTTTATCTAAAATTTAATTTATTAAAATATAAACTAATAAACTCTAACATGTCAAATAGCGTAATGAAAAATCAAGGAAATTTAGATGAAGAATATTTAGCTGAAAAATCTAGGGATTTTGAAATCTTTAAAAAATATTATGAAGTATTTTGTGAAAATTCTCCTCAAATTAAATCAGATGAAAAATCTTTGAAAAAAAACTTTACATCACATAAGTCAAAATATGGAGATGGTAGAGATATTCTTAAATTTCATGATTTTCTTAAAGGAAATGGCGATGAAAATTCTAGCAAGGATCCGTTTTTTCTGGCTTTTAGGGAATATTGTTTATTTAGTCAATTTAGATCAAATTATAATAAAACTTCAAAATATTCCGATTCACCCATAATTCCTGAATCAAAACTTTTACTAACATTTGATTCTTTTAGGAGGGGTGAATATAATATTTACTATAATAATAGTCCGCAAAAGTATAATAAAAATGATGTCGATAGATTTTTAAGCGATAGATTATCACAGGAGGAGGAAAAAAATTTTGCAAATCCTGTGTTTTTGGCATATAATATTATTGTTTCCAGATATTGTCCTGAAGAACTAAAAGAAGCCGAAGCAAGGGCAAAAGAAGAAGCCGAAGCAAGGGCAAGAGAAAATGTAGTAAGAGTGAATAAAGATTTGGCAAGAAGAGAGGCTGAAGAAAAAGCAAGAAGAGAAGCTGAAGCAAGGGCAAAAAAAGAAGCCGAAGCAAGGGCAAAAGAAGAAGCCGAAGCAAATGCAAATAAAACAAATTTTTTTGATGTAAGTAGTA
>JALREU010000079.1 GCA_023256705.1 Rickettsiales bacterium | reverse complement strand
TGGGAAATTGCTCCAGGTGCCAAATTGTGAGCAATATTCTGTATTCCAAGTGACAACAGGCATCCCCATAAAGGTCGCTTCAACCAATGTCTTATCGAGAGATCCAATAAAGAGGTTCAAGAAAACATCATAATTTTGAATATAATTAGAATTAGCTTGTTCAATATTAACTTCAACGCCTTGTGCAGGAGCATTAGGCTTTTTGGTCTGGGCATATTTTTGGAATTGACCAGAAAGTTGTTGAATAAGGTTTCCGATTTTTTCAATTTTGACAGTTATTCCGCCAGATGGATAATTGTCGTCAGAAGATGATGAGAAATCACCCGTTACATTAATTTTATATAATGGATTAGAGAGTTCAAAATTCTCAATTTTCACATTATGAACATATTGAACTGGAAGCTCTTGGATTTGAGTTGGGTCAACTGGCTCAGCCTCATCTTGCTTAATAGACGGGGTGAGGGTGATTACTAAATCCATGATAATATTGCTTTTAATAATGCTAGTGTCAATAATGGCATCTGCAATATTTTGTGGACCACCTTCAGCTACAACTGAAGGAGTTGGATTTGATGGCTGATTTGGATCAACAATAACTGGAGGTTGAATTTGTGGATTAGAAGGATCATTTGCTGCAACCTGATTAGCGATAACCACCGCCTGTCTCATTGCTTCAACAGAGGTAGTGGCTCCAACTGGAGCAACATTTGGTTGATTTGGATTATATGGCATTCCACCTTCAGTTGGGACCGGAGCACCAGCTGAGCCTCCAGCTTGTGGTTGAACAGGAGCTACTGCCGGCACTGCTTGAGCGACAGGATTGGCAAGCGGAGCTGGTTGAGCTTGGATAACCACATCACCAGGTTGAGTTCCAATTGGCTGTCCGCTTGGTGGAGGTAATTGGCTTAAATCTGGAGTGATAGAGCTAGGTTCGATGAGTTGATTGTTTGGAGTGTCAGACAATCGAACTTTGATTTCTTCAGTTTTAATTCCCTCAACAACCTTTTTTTCAAGTATGTTTTTGTAGAAATCAATTAAGGCATAACCTTCGACTTCATTTAGGGCGATAGATACTTTGCTAGTTTTTTTATCAGCCTCGTCAACTGATGTTTCTGAAGAAAAAGAAGTTCCTTTAGTTGAATTGACAACATTTTTTTCTCCATCAAGAACTTTAAATCCGCCATCAGAATATTTGAAGTTTGAAATAAAGCCGTCATTTAAAGAAATAGAAATTTCTGGCTGATTGGCAAATTCGATGTCGAATATATCGCCTTCATTATCTTGTGTTTTGACGGTATCAACGATGTTAATTTTAAATTCATTCGAAAAAATTCCGGTACTAGCTTCGATTTTTTTAATAATGAAAGTTTTTTTAGAAACTAAATTTACAGGAATAGTTACTTTTAAATCACTGATTGTGATTTTTTGATTTAGTGGAAAACCAGCGACCGATACCTCGCCAATATTAATATAATTTGAGTTTTCACCAATTAATTTGTTAATTTGTTTTTCGGTTTGACCAGCTTTAAAAAACCAAAATACACAATAGGACAATCCTATTACAATTAATACTATGGCTAATTTAATTATAAGACCTTTTTTCATAAATAATTATTTATTTATTTGTTATTGATTGAAATATTGCGAGTTTCGTTTGGAACTATAAGTGTGATTCCATCCAACTCTTTAGTTAATAAAATTTGACATCCAAGTCTTGAAGTTGGAGCCAGACCAAAAGCTAAATCAAGCATATCTTCTTCGTCTTCCGAAGGAGGATTTAGCATATCATAAAATTTTTTATCAACGATAACATGGCAGGTGGAACATGCCAAGGAGCCTTCACAGGCGCCCTCTAAATTAATGTTGTTATTATGTGCTATTTCTAAAATTGAAGACCCAATTGGAGCTTCAAATTCTTTTCTTTCTCCATTTTCAATGAAAATGATTTTGGCTTTTTCTGTCATCTAAAATAAAATATTAAATTTAATTTGCAAAAAATTTTTTAATAATTTTTAATATTGCTACAAATATACACTATAAACTTCGATAGAATGAATTAGATGGCTGATGCCCGAATTTAATCTTAAAAAAATTTAAAGGGTAAATTTACTAAAATTTATGCTAATTTTGAAATTATAAAAAAAATTATTTTAAAAATAAACTTCTTTTTTAAGCTATGTTAAAAATTGTTTTATTTCAACCTGAAATTGCCGGAAATGTTGGGGCGATAATTCGAAATTGCGCAGTATTTGGAGCCGATCTTCATATTATTGAACCTTGCGGATTTCCATTTGATATAAATAGAATTAAAAAATCGGCATTGGATTATTTGCAATATGTAAAAATTTCTCGACATCAGTCTTTTGATGTATTTTTTAAAGCAAATTTTCAAGAAAAAAATTCTAGACTTATTTTAGCTACAACTAAAGCTAGCGATAATCTTTTTGATTTTAAATTTGCCGATAATGATTTTATAATTTTTGGCTCTGAAAGCTCTGGAGCCCCTGATTATGTTCATAATTCAGCAGATTTTAGAGTTAAAATTTTTATGGAGGGTGTTTTTAGATCTATAAATATCGCAACTTCTACTGGGATTTTTTTGGCAAAAGCAAGAAATGATATTGGTTAATTTTTTTCTGAATTGGTTTTTTTATTTTCCTCTTCAGATTTTGCTTTAATTGACAATAATGGAGCAATATTTTTTATCACTCGACCTGCAACCGGAGCGGCGACCATGCCAGCGGTATTAAAGGTGTAATTTGGTCTGTCAAAAACTACATAAACTAAATATTTTGGTTCAAAAATTGGAAAGACTCCAACAAATGAAGCTAAGGTTTGTCCCTCATTATATCCGCCCATTTCGGCTCGATCCGCAGTTCCTGTCTTGCCACCAACTTCATAACCTTTAATATTTGCATATTTTCCTGTGCCTTCTTCTACAACATTTCGCATTAAAATTTTCATTTTTTCAACAGTTTCGTCTTTAATTAATTTATTTGGAAGGCGGGGTTGTTCTTCAAGTTTTAAAAATGATGGTTTATATAAATATCCGCCATTAACAATAGCCGAAGTTGCCAAGGCAAGATGCAATGGAGTTGAGGCAATACCATGACCATAGGAGATGGTGTAAAGACTGATTTCGCTCCAGTTTTTAGTTGGCGCCATAATTCTGCCTAAGCCAGGGAAATCGGCTTCAACTTTTTTGAGAAATCCAAATTTTCCTAGAAATTCCTTTTGATTATAAATGCCAACTTTTTCGGCAATTTTAATGGTTCCAATATTTGAGCTTTCAGCAAAAATTTCTTTTACGTTCATTTGCGGTTTGTGTCGATCATGATCTTTAATAGAAAATTTTCCATATTTAATTGGCTCTCCAACATAGAAAATGTCATTTAGGTCAATTAGATTATGCTCAAAAGCCATGGCATTGGTAAAAATTTTCATTACCGACCCAAGTTCGTAACTGCCATTGGTAACCATATTAAATCTTTGCTCGGGCAGGGCTTCGCTTTGAATGTTGGCATCAAAAGATGGAAGAGAAACCAGCCCTAAAATTTCTCCATTATTTACATTCATTACAATTCCAGAAGCTGATTTTGCTCGAAATTCTTCTTTTGCTTTGGTGAGTTCGTCAAACAAAATATCCTGAATTCTAACATCCATTGCCAATGTTAAATTTTTATTCATCATTAACTGACGATCATATTGCATTTCAATTCCCGAAAGACCTTTTCTATCAAGGTCAACATAGCCAACATAATGACTCGCAATATTTTTTTGTGGATAAACTCGAATCAAATCATCTTCAAAAATTAGACCGGCAATTTGTAATTTTTCAACCATTTCTACCTGAGATGGAGAAAGGTTGCGACGAATTAAAATCCAGTGTTTGCTGTGTTTGCCTTCGGTAATTTTTCTTAAAATATCATCGTAAGATAAATCTTCGAAGCTAGTTGAAATCGCTTTGGCAACTAGCTTCGGATCGCGAACCAACACCGAGCTAACATATAGAGATTTAGTTTTTAAATCGGTAGCCAACAAAACTCCATTTCTATCAAAAATATCAGCTCTTTTTAGATTATGTTTTGATTCGTAAAAATTTTTGATGTTGTTAGCATCCTTTGACGAAACAATGTAAATCAAGCGAAAGATGATAAAAAGAAAAACTAAAATTATTATGAAAAATAATAATTTTAATCTGCCATATGGAATTTTTGCTTGCTCCATGTTAATTAAATTTTAAGTTCCGCAACGAGTTTTTTTACGGCTTCAACCGATTTATCAAACATTTGTTTTTCTTCGTTATCTAGATTTAATTCAATGATTTTTTCTACGCCATTTGCGCCGATAATGGCAGGAACGCCGATGAATAAATCCTTAACTCCATATTCGCCATTTAAATAAGTAGCAATTGGTAGAATTTTTTTCTTATCAAGCAAGTAGCTTTCAGCCATGTCTATTGCCGAAGTAGCGGGAGCATAAAATGCCGAACCGCTTCCAAGAAGCTTTACAATTTCAGCGCCACCGTCTCTGGTTCTTTGAACAATTTCGGCGATTTTTTGTTCATTAGAAAATCCAATTTTTAATAAATCAGGCACGGGAATGCCAGCGATTGTTGAATAGCGAATTAGAGGAACCATAGTGTCGCCGTGCCCCCCTAGCACAAAAGAGTTAACATTTTCGATGCTCACCTTAAATTCTTCGGCTAAAAATAAAGACATGCGTGACGAATCAAGAACTCCAGCCATTCCAACGACCTTGTTGGTTGGGAGTCCTGAGCATTTTTGCATGACATAGACCATGGCATCGAGTGGGTTGGTAATTACAATTACAAAAGCATCTGAGGCATATTTTTTAATATTTTCAGCAACTGATTTAATTATTGAAGTATTGGTTGCCATTAAATCATCTCGACTCATGCCGGGTTTACGAGCAATTCCTGCGGTTACAATAATCACATCAGAATTTTGAATTAAAGAAAAATCATTGCCGGCAGATAGCTTGCTTGCAAAGCCTTCAACTGATGAAGATTGAGCAATATCAAGAGCTTTACCTTTGGAGATGCCATCATTGACATCGACTAAAACTACATCACCTAAATTTTTGAGGCTAATTAAATGAGCTAGAGTTCCGCCTATATTGCCAGCTCCAATTAAAGAAATTTTATTTTTTTTACGCATAAATTATATATTTTGGTTAATAATAGTTAAAATTTGTTGAAAAACTTCATCGCTATTTTTCATTCCATCGATTATTTTAATTCGTGAATTATTTTTCGCCAACTTAAAATATGAATCGTAAATTTTTTGATGAAATTGTTCACCGAGTTTGTCGTAGCGATTGTTTTCAGAGCGCTTTGCAGTTCTTTTTAAGCCTTCTTGCAAAGAAATATCGATGAAGAAAGTTATGTCGGGAGCGAAATCATTTAAAACCAAGTTGTTTAACTTGCTAACATAATCAAAACCTAGCCCCATAGCACCTCCTTGGTAAGCGAAGCTGGAATCAAAAAAACGGTCACAAATAACAATTTTTCTTTGGTTAATTGCTGGTTTAATAATTTTTTCAATATGCTCAATGCGAGAAGCGTAATTTAATAATAATTCGGTTTTGGCTTCAAGTTTGTCAATTTCTTCATCCATTAAAATTGTGCGAATTTTTTCTCCAGCTTTTGTTCCCCCAGGTTCTCGAGTTAAAATAGAATTAGTTTGATTTGTTAAAAAATATTCGTAAAGTTTTTTGGCTTGAGTTGATTTGCCGCAACCTTCAATGCCTTCAAATGTAATAAAATTTAATGGTTTTGCCATGATTTCAAAATTTAAAAATATTGTAATAACGGGAGCCAGTTCTGGTGTTGGCAGAGCATTGGCTATAGATTTTGCAAAAAAATCACAAAATTTATTTTTAGGTGCTAGAAATTTAGAAAATTTAGAGCAAACTAAAAATCTATGCAAAAATATAAATGATAAAATTAATATTTACATCAAAATTTTAGATGTCAAAAATGAAATTGATTGTAAAAATTGGATTGACGAAATAGAAAAAGATTTTGCCATTGATCTGGTGATTGCTAATGCTGGAATCTCCGCTGGAACAGCCGGAGGGGCTGAGGATTATTTACAAATAAAAAATATTTTTGATACAAATTTATATGGAGTAATAAATATTATACAGCCTGTAATTCCCTATATGCAGACCAGAAAATCGGGGCAAATCGCCATTATTTCCTCTTTGGCAAGTTTTGTATCTTTGCCAAGCTGTCCGAGTTATAGTGCCAGCAAATCTGCTGTTAGAATATATGGCGAAGCTCTTTATAATTCGCTTTATGAAGATAATGTTGGTGTTAACATTATTTGCCCTGGATATATTAAAACACCGATGACTGCGGTTAATAATTTTAAAATGCCATTTTTAATGGAAGTTGAATATGCCAGTAAAATGATAATAAAAAAACTTGAGCAAAATAAATTTCTTGTTATTTTTCCTAAAAGATTATTTTTGGCGATAAAAATTTTAGGATTTTTGCCTTTGCCAATAAAAAATTTTATTTTAAGAAAGTTACCCAAAAAACCAAATTTAGTAAATTAAAATATGCAACCACTTCCTGCCATTGAAGATTCACCTAAAATCGAGCGTCATGAAAAATATCAAGCTGGCAATGCACCAGATTTTGAACTATCGGATCATATTGTTTTTGTTTTAGCGGGTCAGGAAAATCATCCAGAATCTTTTTTGAAGAATTTTAAACAGCATTATGAAAGTAAATATGATGGTAAAAAGTTAGTTTTTTTGCATACCTGTGGCGGTCACTGGACCACTTATGAATGCGATTATAATTATGATACCAATTCAGAACCTGTTATTAAAAGGCACGAAATTAGAGGAGATGGCAGATGTGGATTGCACGCCGTTGCCAAGGCTTTAGCTATAGTTGGAGGAAAAAATGACTTGGTCAAGGAAGAAAAGTTGCATGGCATAACACATTTTCAGGTTCCTGCTGATATTGGAACTGAGGATGACAAAATATTTAATCATTTAGGTTTAGATAAAGGGCAGTTGAGTGATGTATGGATTGGAAGGGTAGAAATCGAAGATCATAATAATCCTGAAGGTCCTAAAGTGGTAAAATCAGAAGGACAAAGGTTGGTTGATAGAATTTCACGATTACAAAGTCAAAGCTCTCCGGAAGATTGGCTTTCAAATGAGGACATAGAAAATATTTTACTTAACACCAGCATTCGCACAAAAAAAGGTGAAGCAATTTGT
>JALREU010000078.1 GCA_023256705.1 Rickettsiales bacterium | reverse complement strand
AGTTAGCCAAGAAACCAGATTATTTGACGCCCTAACTGGCGAAACTCGTACCATGAGAAGCAAAGAAGATGCCATGGATTATCGTTATTTTCCAGATCCAGACTTGCCAAAATTAGTTTTGTCAACTGAATATGTAGAAAACATCAAAAAAAATCTACCAGAATTACCGCAAGCCAAAAAACAACGCTATATTCATGATTTAAAAATCTCTGAATATGATGCGGGAGTGCTTACTGCAGATGACGAAATTGCCAATTATTTTGAAGCCTTAATTCAAAAACACGAACCAAAATTAGCACTCACTTGGCTCACCGTTGAATTATTTGGTAGAATTAACAAAATCGGCATAAGTTTAAGTGAATCAAAAATTTCTCCAGAAAATTTATGCGAACTTCTCGATTTAATCAAGAGTGCCGAAATTTCTGGTAAAATTGCGAAAGATGTTCTCGATATCATGCTTGAAACTGGTGAAAGCCCAGCTAAAATTGTCGAAGAAAAAGGTTTGAAACAAGTATCGGATTCTTCAGCCTTAGAAAAAATTGTCGACGAAGTAATTGCCCAAAATCCCGATAATTTTGCTAAATTGCAAGCAGGAGACCAAAAATTATTCGGCTTTTTTGTTGGACAAATCATGAAAGCCAGCAAAGGGCAAGCCAATCCGCAAATGGCTAATGAAATTTTACGAAAAAAAATCGGCTAATTAAAGGCATAATTAAAAAAAATTTAACGGTAAATTGATTTAAAATTGTAGAATTTTATTTGCCTAAACCATTAGATGCCCCTAAACCTATACATCTAGAGAATATTGAAGCACAACCTACAGATGGGGTTTGGCTTTTTGGGGCAATCTCTTGATTTGCAGATTTACTAATTTTTCCATCTTTATCTAATTCAACAATAGTTACAAGATGCATCAAAGAATCCAGAGTTGCAAATCTTACATCTCGTGAGGTCATCTCTTTATAAAACGTCATTAACCCAGTTGCAATTTCCAAATCACTCTTCATCAACTTATCATTAACTCGATATCTTTGTGGCAAAATAAGAATCACATCGTTTTGATTAGTATTTAATTGATGAACTAAAATCTCACCACTAATGTTATCTTGCATCATTTTTTCAAGATTATTAAAAAATGTAGTTTCAATTAAATCTCCATCCATGGCATCAATATGTTTAACAACTAATTTACCGTCATTTTTGGCAAATTCTTCATTTATTACTTTTTCAAAATCTGATTTTGTTATTCCAAACTCCTCAGAAACTTGTTGAGCATTTCCATAAAAAAATCTTTCATTTCCACTAGCTTGAAAAAAATTTGGATATCTTTCCATAATTTGACTTTTTTTACCGGAGATTTCTAAATATCTACCAAATAAACCATAAAAAATTATTCCCTCATTTCCTTTATCATAACAACCAGAATATCCATCAGTTCTATTGCAACCATAAGCAAAATTATCTTTTTCAAGAGCTAAAACAAGTCCAAAATTGTCGGTATCTGACTGAGCAAATATGAGAGTTAAATTCTGATCTGGTCTATTATGTAATAAAGATGCAGAAAATGACCCTTGCTGGGGATAAATTAATGCTTGTAAATGCTCAAAAAAACTTTTTTTATTAACACCACCCGAATCAATAATATCAGACACTGGACCACTTATTTTAATATATTTTTCTTCATCTCCTATATCAAATTTGTAAAAATAATAAAGTTTATCACTCCCAGCATTGCTTGCGGTATATAGATTTGGTATCTCTGTTTCACCTAAATTTTTTAAATTATCTTTTATTGAAGTATAGACCTCTGAGCCAATAGATCTAATTGCAAGAGGAGGGTTATGGATTAATGAATCATTTAGCATTTTATGAATTTTAAATTAATTTTTAAAACTAATATTATATAGCTTTAATATAAATTAACTTCAATAATTATTTTTTTAAAATAAAATCTAATCAAAAAATTGTTTTAATTTATAGTTAATTGGTTTTATTTTTTTAAAAAGTTTGTTGCAACTGATTAATTAAAGTTATACTTTATTTGAAACTATAAAAATCAAATAAAATCTTATGTCAAATATTTCAGAAAACTACGCCAAGTTAACTCTGCCAAATGGCAAAGAGCTAAAATTTCCAATCAAAAATGCCACAATTGGTCAAGATGTAATCGATATTTCTAGCCTTTTTAAAGAAAGTGGAATGTTCACTTACGACCCTGGATTTTTATCAACTGCATCTTGCGAATCAAAGATTACCTATATCGATGGCGATAAAGGTGTATTGCAACATGGCGGATATTCAATTGAAGATTTGGCAAAAAAAGCTGATTATTTAGAAGCTGCCTATTTGCTTTTAAATCACGAATTACCTAATCAAACTCAATATTTAGATTTTCAAAAAAATATTAAAAATAACATGTTGGTTCACGAACAAATTAATATTTTGTTTCGTGGCTTTCCAAGACGCGCCCACCCAATGGCGATAATGGTTGGTGCCGTAGCCTCGCTATCGGCATTTTATCATGAATCTATGGACATAAATAGCATTAATGGCAGAATGGATGTGGTCTACAAAATTATTGCTAAAATGCCTACCTTGGCCGCCATGGCTTATAAATATTCAATTGGTGAGCCAATAATTTATCCAAAGCATGATCTAGGTTTTGCCGAAAATTTTTTGCATATGCTTTTTGCCAAGCCAACTCATCAATATAAGGTGAGTCCAACCATTGCAAGAGCTATGGAGATGATTTTTGTGCTTCACGCTGATCACGAACAAAATGCCTCAACTTCTACAGTTCGACTCGCAGGCTCTTCAGGAGCCAATCCATTTGCCTGCATCGGCGCTGGCATTTCTTCGCTTTGGGGGCCAGCACATGGTGGAGCCAATGAAGAAGTTATCGAAATGCTTCAAGAAATTAAAACTCCCGATCGAATTGGCGAATATATCAAAAGAGCTAAAGATAAAAACGATCCTTTCCGCTTAATGGGATTTGGGCATCGAGTCTATAAAAATTACGATCCGCGAGCTTCGGTTCTAAAAAAAGCCTGCGATGAAGTTTTGGGCGAGCTTGGCATTAAAGATCCATTACTAGATATTGCCGTTGAACTTGAAAAAATCGCCTTAAATGACGATTATTTTGTTTCTAGAAAATTATTTCCAAATGTCGATTTCTACTCTGGAATTATTTATAAAGCCTTGGGCATTCCATCAAATTTATTTACTGTGATTTTTGCAATTGCTCGTTCAGCGGGCTGGATTTCACAGTGGAAAGAAATGTATGAAGACCCTGCATTTAAAATTGGCAGACCTCGTCAATTATATACAGGTCATACCAAAAGGGACTTTATAAAAATTGACAATAGATAATGTTTAAATTAACCGACTTGCAAAATGAACCCAATAGCTAAATTTTTAGCAAATTATGTTTTTGCTAAAAAAAAGGCCGAAATATTACTAGCAGACAATCCAGATGAAGATTTTATTCCATTTGCGATTCACTTTGATAAAAATACCATTTTAACCAAAAATGGTGAATTAATGCAAACCATTAAGGTTTCTGGTTTCGCTAGCTCATCTTTTCTAAATAACCTAATACCTTTACGCGATTCAATTCGTGATGCCATCAAAGACAATATTCATAAAACCAATTGCGCTATTTGGTTCCACACAATTCGCCGTAAAAAAGACATTAGCCCAGCTGGAGAATTTCATGATTTTTTATCAACAAAAATCAATGATACCTGGACTCAAATGCATAATTTAAATCAAGGCTATGTCAATGAATTATATGTAACAATTGTTATTGAAGGTTTAGACAACACCATCAAAAATGTTAAGGCTCTTTCCAGGACATTTTCAAGATTCGCCACCAAAAAATTAATCAATGATTACTTACAAAATATCAATGACGAACTCACTAAAATTGCTTCGGGAATTCTGGCAAGTATCAATGAATATGGTTCAAAAATACTCGAATTAACTCCCAATGATGGCGTAATTTATTCTGAGCAAATGCATTTTTTTGGAAAAATTTGCAATCTTGAAGATCGCTATTATCCTCTTCGCGCTAACGATATTTCCTCGGATTTATTTTTTAACAAAATCGCCTTCACCTCCAAAGAAATCAACATCATCGGTGAAGATAAAAGAATTGTTGGCGGTATGCTTTCTTTAAAAGAATATATTGAAATTCCAAATGAAGATTTGGATAAAATTTTGCAAATGCCTTTTGAATTTATCATCACTCAATCCTTTGATTTTATGTATAGTGAAAGTGAGTTAGATTTTGTTAAATATCAAGATAATATTTTACGAATAGGCAAAAATGAGGACTTTAGATTGATGATGGGTCTAACTGAGTTTTTTGAAAATGTCAAAGGCAACGCCACCGATTTTGGCAAACTTCAAACCACAATCATGATTATTTCCAGCGATACTGAAAATTTGAATCGAGACATAAAATTAATATGCTCAAAATTTCAAGAATTGGGTTTGGTTTTATTTCGGGAAGATATTTTTTTAGAAGATTGTTTTTGGTCGCAACTTCCCGGAAATTTTAAATATATTAAACGCCAAAAGGTTATAAACAGCTCAAGAATTGCTGGATTTGGGTCGCTCTACAATTACACAACTGGCACAATATCTGGCAATTATTGGGGACCTGCGGTTTGCGTCTTTAAATCATTTCAAAATAATCCATATTTTTTCAACTTTCACGATTCGGATAATGGACATGGCTTATTTATGGGCGGAAAAAAATCTGGCAAAACCGTCTTACTAAATTTTATTTTAGCTCAATCGAGACGATATAATAATAAAATTTTTTACTTTGATTTTGATAATAAGGCTAAAAATTTTATTGAAATGATTGGTGGCTTTTATTACGACTTATCCTACGATATAGAAGACCCTAAATACGGGCTTAAACTCAATCCATTTTCACAAATTCATAATTCTGATTTCACTAAATTTCTTACTGAATTTTTTTACAGCTTTATTTATTATTTAAAAAAAGAAATTCCAAATAATCAAATTCAAGAAATTCCAAAAATTTGCGAAAAAATTGTAGCCAATAAGGTTGATAATTTTAATGATGCCGTTCAATATTTTAATACTCCTAGCACTGACAAGCTTTACGAATTTTTAAATTATTGGACCAAAGGTGATTTTGAAAAAATCTTTAATAACAATCGAGAAATCAACTGGAATGACCGCTTAATGGGCTTTGATTATACCGAATTTCGTGATAAAGAATTTATTTTAGTGCCAATTTTATTTTATAATCTTTATAGAATTGAAAATATCCTTGATGAAAAAACCCCTTCAATCATTGTTTTTAAAGACGCCAACACTCTTCTTAACAACGAAATTTTCTGTGATAAAATTCCACATTTTCTTGATAGATTGCGTATCAAAAATTGTTTGGCAATTTTTGTTTTCGAAACCGAACTGGACAATTATTGCTATTCAAAATTATTCAATCTGGTTGCTCAAAAAGTCACTTCAAAATTCATTTTGTCCAATACCAATATCACTTCTGAAGTAGCTAAATTGCTTGATCTTGATGATGAAGAAATAAAATTATCCTACAAAATTTCTCCAGAGGATCGCAAATTCATGCTTAAATTTGGAAGTAGTTTGTTATTTTTAGATTTCGACTTAACTAAACAAAAAAACCTCGCCAAAATTCTATCTTCATCATTTGAAGATATTGCCATTGTTGAAGAAATATTTAATCATGCCAAGCAAGAAGGCAGAATTATCGACAACCAAATCGCTTTTGAACAATTTGACGAGATTCACAAAGCCCTTGAGCAAGAACAGATTGATCAAGCAAAAATTAAAGCCCGTGAAGAAAAAATTGCCCGCATGCGTAAACTTCGCGAAATTAAAGAATAGTAAAATGCCAGATAAAATCGATTTACCACAAATTATTCTTAATAAAAACAAGCCAATCTCGGCGACAAAAATTGTAGTCGCCATGTCGGGAGGCGTTGATTCTTCTGTGGTGGCATGTTTGCTAAAAAAACTTGGTTACGAAGTTATCGGCATTACATTACAACTTTACGATCATGGCGAAGCACTGAAAAAAAAGAATGCTTGTTGCGCTGGTGTTGATATTTATGATGCCAAAAAAGTTGCTGAAAAATTTGGCTTTCCGCATTATGTTTTAAATTACCAAAATTTATTCCAAGAAAAAGTTATCGATGATTTTGCTGATTCTTATTTGCGTGGCGAAACGCCAATTCCTTGCGTTAAATGCAATCAAAATGTTAAATTTCAAGATTTACTCCAAGTAGCTCGCGACCTTGGCGCTGACTTTATGGCAACTGGACATTATGTCAAAAAAATTATCAATAAAAACAACACCTCTGAGCTTCATCAAGCCATCGACCCGCTTAAAGACCAAAGTTATTTTTTATTTGCCACCACCAAAGAACAGCTGGATTTTTTATGTTTTCCGCTGGGCGATTATAACAAAGAATTCACCCGAAAATTAGCGGAAAAATTTGGCATTGAGGTTGCCAATAAACCAGATTCACAAGATATTTGTTTTGTGCCAAATGGCGATTATGCTTCGGTTATAAAAAAACACCGCCCCAACGCCTTTAAGTCAGGAGAGCTTATTCACATCGCTACAAAAAAGGTTCTCGGCACTCATGATGGCATCATAAATTTTACTTTAGGGCAAAGACGCGGACTTGGAATTGCTTACCCTCACCCCCTTTATGTTATAAAAATTGACCCAATTACCAATAATATTTTTGTTGGCGAGGAGGATTTTTTATACCAACAAATTTTTACGCTACGCGACTGCAATTGGCTTATTGACATTGATTTTGAAAAAAATTTACCAGCTCAAGAATTTGCAAATTACCAACCCAAAAATCTAAATTTTCAGGCAGAAATCCGCATTCGCTCCAGCGGCTCAAATTCCCCAGCTTCAATTGAAATTTTATCACCAACGACAGCCAAAATCACCATGAAATCGATGACGCGCGCCATAACTAAAGGGCAAGCAGGAGTTATTTATGATGGCACTCGGGTGCTTGGTGGTGGCTGGATTGATGAGGTAATTTCTTAATATTAAAATAGAAAACTCGATAACCAATCCAGATATTTTATTATTTAAAAAAAACTATTGAGGAGGGTTTTTTATTTCTCAACCATTCTTTAGAAATTTAGAATTTTAAAAAAATAAACCCAACAACATAACCCCGAAAAATTTTGGCACTATAAACCACCTCAAAAGTAGCTTGTTCAAAATTTATGTTCAGTTTACTTGAAAAATTTTAAACAAAAAACTTAATAATAATTTT
>JALREU010000077.1:7102-7349 GCA_023256705.1 Rickettsiales bacterium | reverse complement strand
AATAATTATGGTGTCCTTACGCTCAAATAAAGATCTGGTAGCATTATGTCGAAGGCGATCAATTTGTTCATTAATCGAGCTATCCTTTTCGATGAAGGTGTCGGTTTTGGCAACATAAGCTTCGGGCTGATAATAATCATAAAATGACACAAAATAACCAACTTCATTATCTGGAAAAAATTCCTTCATCTCGCCGTAAAGCTGTGCTGCCAAAGTTTTGTTATGCGCCATAATCAAAGTTGGTCTC
>JALREU010000077.1:0-7092 GCA_023256705.1 Rickettsiales bacterium | reverse complement strand
AGTGATACCAAGTAAAATTTGGTCATTTTTTTTGTTATTTAATCCATTCACCAATTTTTCAATAGCTTTAGGCTGATCGCCAGCAGGCTGATATTTTGAATGAATTTTAAATTTGGTCATAAAAAATTTTATTGTTAAAATAATAATTTTAACATTTAATACCTTTCAATCAAGTAAAGAATAATCTTGCTAATTTTTAAAAAAAAATTAAGCTAATTTATAATTAAATAACTTAAATATTTACAATATGACTGACATCCCAAAACTTGTCTCTGGCTTTCGCTCTTTTAAAGCAACGACTTTTCAAAGAAAACGCGATATTATTCGCCATCTAATTGAACAAGAACAAAAGCCAACTACCTTAGTAATTTCCTCATGTGATTTACAAATCTCACCTGCCGAAATTTTTTCAGCCAATCCGGGAGAATTTTTTATCTTAAACAATATTGGCGGTATGGTGCCAAAATACAAAACTCAAGGGATTAGCGGTATTTTATCGGCTTTAGAATACGCAGTTATCAATCTTGAAGTGGAAACAATTTTGGTTCTTAATAATGCTCATTGCACCAGCACTAAACTTATAATGTCCGATGATTTTGTGGCTTTTAAAAGTAAAATGTCAGAAACCATGAAAATATGGCTTTCAATTGCATCGGAAGCTCGTGATGTTGTTAAACAAGAGATGCCCAAGCATAGCATAGAGGAGCAAGAAACGGCTTTTGAAAAAGAAAGCTTGGTAATTTCCTTAAACAACCTCTTGACCTACCCTTATATCAAAGAAAAAGTCGGAAAAAATAAATTAAAAATTTTAGGCTGGCAATTTGATGTGGAAACTGGAGACATTTCGGCATTTAATCCAGCCACAGGAGTATTTGAAATTATTAATTAGTTTTTAAAATTTTAATAATATTTTCTCGATAAAAATTATTTGATAAACTCGCATTAGCCTTAATATTATTATTGATGGTCGCCAAATTTTTGTGTAAAAAATATCCACTTAAACTCAGGCCATCTAGTAAATTATGATTATCGATTTCCACAAGCTTTTCTTGGTCATTATTTTTTAAAAAATCAGGTAAACGCAATAATTTATGTGCATATTTTTCACCCGCTTCAATCGAGACAGCCTGTGCTGATTTTGGCGATACATAAGCCAAATTCACCGACGAATTTGACACCACGCAACTTGAAAAATCAACACCATATCCCAAATTCTCAAGAATATTTAATTCTAATTTTACATAATTGGCGATTAACTTATTATTAGGAAAATTAAAATCACTTAACTCATCAAAAAAAATTTTAAAATCTTCAAATAAATTACCAAAGACCTGCCTCTCCAAAAAATATTCGTCAAGCATTGATAATATTGATTTAGCGCAATTTAAACGCAATTTGTCAAAAATAAATTTACTTGAATAATTTGCCACCAAATCACAATTCATAAAGCTACCCAGAGCCTCTTCAGTCCTCGCTACATAGTCTAAGGTTATCAAATTGCCAATTTGATAAATTTGCTGAGTTTTTTTGGAAATACCAAATTTCACAAAACCGCGAATAATGCCGAGATTCTCGGTAAAAACCTTAACAATAAAAGATTTTTCTCCGTATTTTTTTATGTTAATAATTATACCGCAATCATTAAATTTCATATCAAATATTGGTAATTATTTTTTGCATCATATTTTGCGAATTATTGCAATGAATAATATTTTTAAATTGGTGCTTAAACCAAGTAATTTGTCGCTTGGCATAGTTGCGAGTTTTTTGAGTGGCAATTTTAATCATGGTTTTTTCATCAATTTTTTTGTCGATAAAATCACGAATTTCTTGAAAGCCCAAAGTTTTATTTACCGAAGATTCTTCAAAAAAAACTGGACTATTTAAATAATTTTTAACCTCGTCAACCCCTTTATTTTCAAGCATTTGTAAAAATCTATTATTACAATTTTTATAATTAATTTCTCGCTCTAAATTCAAATTAAAATGCCAAAAACTAGAATTTTTTATGACCTCATCCTTAAAAAATATTTTATTTGGTAATTTATGAAAATACTCTATATCCCTACCCTCTTGCAAAAAAATTTCTGCTCTTCGCAATAATTTTTGTTTATCGATAATTTTTTCATTACCAAATTTCTTTACAAATTCTTGATGACCAATTTTTTCATATAAATCCAAAGCCTGTTTTTTAAATTCGAGATGAATTTCGGGAATATCCGCAATACCATTAACCAATGCCGACAAATACATTCCTGTGCCACCAACAATGATTGGCAAAATATTTTGCGAATATAATTTTTCGATGGCATTAGTGATTAAATTCAGCCAAATACCAACCGATATTTTTTGCTTTGCGTCAAATATTCCATATAACAAATATTCCACCTCGCTTTGCTCCTGAAGGCTCGGCTGTGCCGATAAAATCGGTAGCTCCCGAAAAATCTGCAATGAATCAGCATTTAAAATGCTAGCCTGATATTTTTTGGCAATTTTGTGGGCTAACTCTGATTTACCTGTCGCCGTGGCACCAGAAATTATAACAATTGGAAATTTTTTACCCTCAACCATTATTTTTTAGCAAATTATAAAGTTGCAAAATATCATCAGCTAACGGAATTTCCAGAGACAATTCCTTACCAGTAATTGGATGTATAAAATTAATTTTATAAGAATGCAAAGCCTGCCTTGAAAAATTTTGCAAATAATTTTGCAATTTAATGTTGGTATTTTTTGGCAACATTTTTTTGCAAGAATTATAAAGCTGGTCGCCAATCACCGAATGCTTCATCGACTCAAGATGCAAACGGATTTGGTGAGTTCTTCCTGTTTGCAAATTGCACTCAACTAAACTTGCAAAACCATCTAAAAAAACCTCTTTGGTTTCGTAATTGGTAATGGCTTCGCGACCAAGATTTTTCACAATCGCCATTTTTAATCGATTTTTTCTTGAGCGAATAATATTTTTTTTAATTACTCCTTTTTTTGGGTCCATCACCCCATAAATCAAGGCTAAATAGCTTCGATGAATATCGCGCTCTTTTAACATTTTACTTAACAATTGATGAGTTAAATCATCTTTGGCAATTATCATTAAGCCACTGGTATCTTTATCTAAGCGGTGAACAATTCCTACTCTGCTTGTACCAGCAATTGATGAAAGTTCATCAGCAAATTCGTAAAGTAAGCCATTAACCAAAGTATCATCATTATTTCCAGCACCAGGATGAACGGTTAAACCAAAAGGCTTATTGATAATAATTAAATACTTATCTTGATAAATTATTTCAAAATCGATTTTTTTAGCGATTAAGTCCGATGGCTTATTATCTGGAATTTCTACTGATATTTCATCATTGATTTTTAGCTTATATGAGTCAGTGTTGATAATTTTATCGTTAAAATTTTTAACATAATTTTCAGCAATCAAATTTTGAATTTTGCTTCGAGTTATTTCTGGTTTTATTAATGCAAATTCTGTTGCCAAATATTTGTCAATTCTAGTTCCTGCAATCTCTTGAGTAATTTTAAAAAAATATTTATTCATAATTTATTGATACAATTCTTGACTCTTCTTGAGCATTATCGGCTTCAATATTTATGCGTATAATATTTTTTGTTAAATATTTTTCAGCTATCTCTGGCCATTCAATTAGGGTTACAAAGTTTTTTATGACATGAAAGAAGCCAATATTTTCTAGCTCTTCAGCACTTTTTAGTCGATATAAATCAAAATGATAAATTTCACCCTTAATGGTTGAATAATTGCAAACTAAATTAAAAGTTGGACTCAAAACGGGAGTCGGATTTATTTGTAAAAAATTTATAAAATTTTTTGCAAAAAAACTCTTGCCAACCCCCAGACTTCCGCTCAAAGCAAGAATTTTTGGAGCCTCAATTTTTTTAGCCAAATCAATGGCAAGATCTGCCATTTCTTCTTTAGAATTTATTTTATAATTTAACATTTTAATAGATAACGGGCTTACCAACCAACAAACAAATATAGGCGGATAAACATATTGCGGGAGCAAATGGAAAAGTTTCATCTTTCATAAATTTTTGCCATAATGTCCCAAAAACTGCACCAATTATACCACTTAAAAACATAAATAAAATAAAATTATTTGTTCCAAGCATAAAACCTGCTATTGCAAAAAATTTAAAATCGTCAATTCCAAGACCATCAATTCCTGCAGAAAAATAAAAAAACACCCAAACCGCAAAACCAAAACCCAAATATAAAATTGCTGGCTTAAGTCCGTTTAAAGCGGAGTTAATCTGATTATTGTTGTTATTTACAATCAAAATAAATGCCAAAAAAGCTAAAATATATTGAGTAAAATCTGGGATAAAATAATGCTCCAAATCCACCACCACCATAATCATAAGAATTACAAAAATTGCCAAATGTATGATTAACTTTAAATCAAATTTTAATCCAAGCGCCAAAAACGATAGCAAAAACCCCGTCATTGTAGCAAATTCGATTGCCAAATATCGAGCAGAAATAGGATGTTTACAAAAAATACATTTTCCGCCTTGCAAAATCCATGAAAAAATTGGAATTAATGAGCGTAATTTTAAAGTTTTGTGACAATGCGGACATTTTGACCTAGCAAGAATCATCGGCTCTTTGCTGGCCACTCGATAAGTAACTAAACTTACGAAACTGCCAAATATTGCTCCAAAAATTGCCAAAATTAAAATTTGCATCTCTATATTTACTTCGGAAAAAAAATTCATATTTATTATATTTTCTTGATTGATAATTTAATCATTAATTATAAACTCTAAATAAGTTTAATTAAAATTTTTTTAAAAAAAATGAATTACTTAGCAATAATATTCTCAAAATTCTTAATAATTCTTTTATTTTTTTCATTGTCTTCGTGCCTGCAAGAACCTGCGAAAATAATCAATAAAAATAAAACTAATTACAATAAATCTAATCAATATAATCAAGATAAATATAAAAACATAACTCAAAATAAAGCAAAAGCTGAAAACAAAGCCAACAAAGAATTATCAATAGTTGAAGATAAAAAAATCGAAGAAGGCACTAAGGGCAAAATTATTGAAAGCCCAACTCAAAGCAAAGCCTCAGGCAAATCAGTGTCGAATTTAAGCGAAAATATACCCGCAAAAACTGAAAAATCTCCCAAAGATAATCTTGCTCAAAAAAAAGAAATTAAAGTCGAGCAAGGCGACACCTTATATTCAATTGCCAAAAAGAATAATACCAATTTACGCGATATCATTGAATTAAACAATATCCAGCCCCCTTATCAAGTTAAAGTAGGTCAAAACATTAAAATTCCGGTCGCAAGTTATCATGAATCAAGGGATGGCGACACCTTATATTCAATTTCTCGATTATATAACATGAAAGTAAATGATTTGATTGCTATTAATGATTTAAAATTTCCCTACGCCATTTATCCAGGCGATAAAATTAAAATCAATGCCGATAAAAACTTAAAAACACCGGAGCAAAAACCTACTGAAAATATTGAAATTGCTCAAAAAAATTCGAAAGATTTAGCAAAAAATTTAAAGAACGATAAAAATGCCCAAAATATTTCCAAAGAAAAAATCCTAGCCAACTCCAACATTGCAAAAGAAAAGCCACTCAATGAAAATCTACAAAAAAAAGAAGCCGAAAAAAATTTAGCCAAAGCCAACAATATCGACAAATCATCTGAAATTGAATCTTACGGACTTAAGCCAACTGAGGTCAGAGCAATGGAACTTAGTAAGGCTGACGAAAATTCTAAAACCGTCAAAAATATAATTCCTGCTCAAAATCAAATTGTGCAAACCAAACTCGAAATAAATAAACCAATTGATAAGGATGCAATCAAAAAAATTGCCAACAAATCCAATCACTTCACTTGGCCAGTGCGTGGCGAAATTGTTTCCAAATTTGGTCCAAAAAGTGCTGGACTTTTTAATGATGGCATCAATATTAAGGCAAAATCTGGACAAAATGTGGTAGCATCGGAAGATGGGATTATTGCCTATGTTGGCAATGAACTTAAAGGCTATGGCAATTTGGTAATTATAAAACATGCTGGAGGCTGGATTTCAGCCTATGCCCACCTCAAAGATTTTGCCGTTAATCGTGGTCAAAAAATTTATCAAGGACAAAAAATTGGCTCTGTTGGCGACTCTGGTAAAGTAAAATATCCGCAATTATATTTTGGTCTTAGAAAGGGGCGTGATGCCGTTAATCCAGAAATTCATTTAAATCATCTTTGATTCTTCTTTGATTATTTTAATTTAAGTTTTATAATTTTTTTAGATTAACAAATTTATCAAATCATGTCATTATTTAAAATATTTTCCAAAGCAAAAATCACCGATCAACTTAAAAATAGTTCCCAAAAATTTTCGCAAGCTATTAGCGAAATTTTTACCCATAAAAAGCTCGATGAAAACACCATAGAATTACTCGAAGAAACCCTTATTATTAATGATTTAGGTGCAGATTTTTCAATGGAATTAATCAAAAATCTTCGTGAAAAAAAGTTTAACAAAAATGTTAATATCGAAGAAATCAAACAATTTCTTGCCGAAGAAATTACCAGAATCCTCAAGCCTTGCGAAGGTAAAATTCAATTTGATTCTAAACATAAACCACAAGTAATTATTTTTAATGGCGTTAATGGCGCAGGCAAAACCACCACCATTGGCAAAATTGCTAATAATTTAAGTTCACAAAATAAAAAAGTTTTAATTGTTGGATGCGATACCTTCAGAGCTGGAGCTGGCTCGCAACTTGAGGTTTGGGCAAAAAGAGCAAATTGCGAGATTATTTTATCACTGAAAGATGGTGAAGATCCGGCTTCTGTAGCTTATCGCGGAGTGGATTATGCCAAAAAAAATGATTTTGATGTCGTGCTAATTGACACTGCTGGGCGTTTACAAAATAAACAAAATTTGATGGATGAGCTTAAAAAAATTAACAATGTAATTAAAAAGCTTGATGACAGTGCTCCTCATTTAAATTTATTAATCGTAGATGCTACCATCGGACAAAATTCAAAAATGCAAACTGAAATTTTTAATCAAACCGTTGGCATTGACGGTCTT
>JALREU010000076.1 GCA_023256705.1 Rickettsiales bacterium | reverse complement strand
ATCAAGAAATTTTGCCCAATCAAATGCCAATTATTTTTGAAGATGGGATTTACTCATTGATTAGTTTTGTCAGTAAAAATCGTTGCGAAACCTTAGCTGAAATATCTTCTAAAAACCCTGATTTTAATAACTTAAAACTTAATGCCAAAATTAATTATTTAATTTTTCAATTACTTAAAATTGACGAAAACAACAAGGGGGCATTTAAAAGATTGTTAAATTTTTATTTGGTTCCAAAAAATCCATTAAATGATCCAATAAATTGTAGTTTTAGACCCGTTAATCAAGCATTTAAAGAGGTGTATTTTGTTGCCGATTATTTATGGAAATTATGCAACGACAAATCAAGTGATTTTAACTTTTACAGCAAAAGAATTATCTTGTCGAAGGTTTTAATTAGAAGTTTTATGTTTTTTTTGAACGACAATTCATTAAACAATATTAATACTCAAAAATTTATTGATAAAGAAATTGAAAAAATCTTAAAATTTAATCAATATAAATTAAAGGCAAAATACAAAATTAACGAATTTTCTAATAAGATTGATGATATAATCTATGATTCAAATCACAATATTTTAGATATTAAATCGATGATCAAAAATTTACCCTTTATAAGACTTTTTAACAAATAATTTTTAAAAAAATGACCTTTACCACTTTTGATTTTATATTTTTTGTTATTAGTGCAATTATAGTTTTAATTGCTTTTTACCGCGGTATTATTAAGGAATTCTTTTCATTGATAAATTGGATTTTATCTTTTGCGATGTCTTATTTACTATCTCCAATTTTATGTGATTTATTAGTTAATTTCTTTGATAGTAAATTAGTTATGAATATTTCAGTTAGAATTGTGGTATTTTTACTAACCTTTGTAATTTTTTTATTTTCGACTATACGCCTAGCCAATGATTTAACCGAATCAATGAATATTTATTTAAATCGCTCTCTTGGAATTTTGCTTGGAACTGTTAAATCATTAATTTTATTTGGGGCGGTTTACTCGCTTTATAATTGCTTTTTTGATTATGCTCTTGGACAAAAAATTGTCGCCCAAAATAAATATCGATTACCAGCTTGGTATTTAAATTCTTATTCATCCCCAATTGTCACTAAAACTGGAGAATTTGTTGATCCTGTGGTTCGAGGCTTTTTTTCATTAGCCAAAAAAAATGTTAATGATTTAATAAAAATTGATGATATAGTAAAGCCAAAAATTGAAAATGATATTATTAGTAAATATGCCGAAGAAATAGAGTCTGATATTGTTATTAAAAAACCAGTTGACGATGAAAATAATAAAAATAAAATTAAAAGAGAAATTAAAAAAAATAACGATGTTGGCTATGATAAAAAGGACATCGAAAAAATGCAAAAATTAATTGAAATTATAAATAATTAAAAAATATGTTTAACTTAAACGGAAAATCTGCCCTTGTCACTGGGGCAACAGGTGGAATCGGTTGTGCAATTGCTAAAACCTTAGCCAATTTAGGAGCAAATCTCATTATTTCAGGAACTAAAGAAGAAAAACTTAAACAGCTTGCCAGCGAAATTCAGGGTGATTGTAAATATTTGACTTGCGATTTATCTGATACAAAGCAAGTTGAGGAGCTTTTTGATAATGCTGAAAATCTCAATCAAAAGCCGATTGATATAATTATTTGTAATGCAGGCATCACCAAAGATAGCCTAATTCTTAGAATGAAAACTGAAGATTTTGAAAATGTTGTTAATGTAAATTTAAAATCTACCTTTATTTTAAATCGTAATGCCATCAAAAAAATGATTAAAAATAAATATGGTCGAATTATCAATATTGCTTCGGTTGTTGCTTTAACTGGCAACCCTGGGCAAGCTAATTATGTGGCTTCTAAATCTGGAATGATTGGCATGACCAAAGCTATGGCTCAAGAAGTGGCTTCAAGAAATATCACCATCAATTGTGTGGCACCAGGTTTTATTCAAAGCCCAATGACTGATATTTTAAATGAACAACAAAAAACTGCTATTTTATCAAAAATCCCAGCTGGAAGAATGGGTGATGCCCAAGATATTGCTAATGCGGTTGCCTTTTTATCAAGCCAAGAAGCTTCTTACATTACTGGCTCAACTGTTCATGTCAATGGTGGCATGTTCATGAATTAATTAAAATATGACAAATAATACTCACAAAACTAAAGTTGCAATTATTGGCTCGGGTCCAGCAGGATATAGTGCCGCAATCTATTGCGCCAGAGCCAATCTTCAGCCAATTTTAATTAATGGCAATCAACCGGGTGGACAATTAACTATCACCACCGATGTTGAAAACTATCCAGGTTTTGCTTCGGCAATTCAAGGACCTTGGTTAATGGAGCAGATGGAGGCTCAAGCCCGTCATGTTGGCACTAATATTATTTACGATCATGTTGCAAAAGTTGATTTTGCCAAATCTCCTTTTACTTTAATTGGTGAATCTGGAGATGAATATATTGCCGATGCGGTTATAATTTGCACAGGAGCGCAAGCTCGTTGGCTAGGTTTAGAATCCGAAAAAAATTTTCAAGGATATGGAGTTTCGGGTTGTGCTACTTGCGATGGTTTTTTCTTCAAAAATAAAGAGGTTATTGTGGTTGGTGGCGGAAATAGTGCCATCGAAGAAGCAATTTATCTTACCAATCATGCTTCAAAAGTTTATGTTGTTCATCGTCGTGATAAATTCCGTGGCGAAAAAATTATGCAGGATCGTTTATTTTCCAATAAAAAAATTCAAGTAATCTGGAATAGTGAACTTCACGAAGTTTTGGGTTCTGAAAATCCAAAATCAGTCACTGGAGTTAAACTCAAAAACACCGTTGACGGTAAAATCTCTGAAATGAAAATTGATGGGGTATTTATTGCAATTGGTCATAAGCCAAATTCTGAAATTTTTAAAAATACTGGATTAGAAATCGATAATGAAGGCTATATTATTACCAAGCCAAATTCAACTGCCACTAATATCAAAGGAGTTTTTGCTGCAGGCGACATTCAAGATAAAATTTATCGCCAAGCAATTACTGCAGCTGGAACTGGCTGTATGGCTGCTCTTGAGGTAGAAAAAATATTATCACATTAATTAATAATCGCTAGCCAAAAAATATAATCCACAAGCTGGGGCATTTGGTCCAGATTTTGCGCGATCTTTAGATTGCAAAATTTTTATAATTTCTTTCTCGTTAATTTTTCCGCTTCCAACCCAATATAAAGTTCCAACTATATTTCTTACCATGTGATGCAAAAAAGATTTGGCACTTATTTCTATAATTATCTTTTCATTTGAATCTTCAAATATTTTAATGGTTTCAATGGTTTTAATTGGCGATTTGGCTTGGCATTGAGCATCGCGAAAAGCTGAAAAATCATGTTCACCAAGCAAATAATTTCCAGCTTTTTGCATCGCTTGAATATCTAATTTTTTTCCTCCAATATGCCATAATCGATTTTTATCTAAAATTGCTGGAGCCTTGCGATTTAATATTACATAACGGTAATAGCGCATTTTTGCATCGAATCTTGCTGAAAAATTTTTATCAACTAATTCAGCACTTAATACGCAAATATTTTCTTCTTTTAAATAAAAATTTAAACCCATAATCATTTGATATTGATCATATTTTTTAGGTAAATCGAAATTTATAGTTTGGCAAATGGCGTGAACTCCAGCATCGGTTCGACCCGATGCGGTAATTTTTGTAGAATAGTTGGCGAAATTTGCAATGCTTCGCAATAATTCGCCTTCAATGGTTTTTAAGCCTTCCTCATATTGCATTTGAAATCCGCAATAAGAAGTTCCATCATATTCAATATTTAATTTGTATCTATATAATTCTAATTCTTCCACTCTTGAATTCTGGTTAAGTTTTGGAAATAATCATTTTCAATCTTATTGGTAGCAAAAAAATAATTTTCATCACTCATATAAAAATCAAAAATTTTCTGCAGTTCCTTTTCACAAACCTCAAGCACCAAATCAATTTCATCTTTTTTATTGAGAACGGATTTAGGTTCATAGTCATTAATTTTTAATTTCCAAAAAATAATATCGCCAATATATTGCGATTGATTTAAGGTTTTTAAAAGACCATAAGCATAAATAATTAATTGTGGTTTTTTGCCTGCTATAACTTGGGTTTTCGAAGGTGGTTCGCCAGTTTTGTAATCGATAATTTTTACTTCATTGTCATTAATTATAATTCTATCAATTTTACCAGAAATTTTGACATCATTTACAAAAAAACTAATTGGCAATTCGGTTAAATTCTTTGAATTTTTAAAGGCTAAATTTTCATTTAAAAAATTGTTAAAAATTTTAGAAAATTTTGGAAACCAAGTAATTTTTGCAAATTTTGAAGTGAAATATTCGGCAAAAATCATTTCAAAATTAGTAAAATTATTGTCATTAATATATAGCTCTAAAGCCTTATGCACAAAAGACCCAAACTCTGCAACCGATGTTTGATAATCGATAATTTTCAAAGGCTCTAATTTTAAAATTTTTTTAATGTAAATTGCATAAGAATTTTCGATTAGATCGCCAATATCGGTGGCTGAATATTTTACAGGAAGAAATTTCTTTTCGACCTTTATTGAAGGATATTGTAGAAAAAATTTTCTATTTTTGTCGGTACCAAAGAATTTTGAGTAATAAAAATTTGTTTTATTGAGCGATATTTGATTTTTTAATAAATGTGTTTGCAATTTAGTTAAAAAAACCGACTCAACCAACTCTTTTCCCATCGAGCTTTGACTATTAGTAAGAATAATTTTGGAGTTGGCCAAATAATTGCAAAAATCAAAATTATTTTGTCCAATTTTTTGTAAAACCTTATAAATTTCTAACTCCTTTTTAATTTTAGTGCCAATCCAATCGTGAGTTGGGCTTGATGGAAAATCATCTTGATTTAAAGAGCTAACTATAATGATATCAAAGCTTAAATTTCGGGCTTCAATTGGCGTTAAAATTTCGATTTTAGCATTTTTATCATTTTTTTCAAAATAGGCAATTTCGTCAAACAAAATATTCAAATCCTCAAGATTTTCAAAAACAAAATCGGCTCCAAAAATTTTTTGTAAATTCCGTAAAAAATCAGCAATTTCATTACCAGCCTTTGATTTATTTAGTAAATTATTAAAATTATCATCGGCAAAATATTCAATAGATTTAATTAATGATTTTAAATTTTTAGTTTTAGGTAAATTGTTAAAAATATCTTCAATAAAATTTTGATATTTACTATTTATAATTTTGGCAAATAGCCCATCTAAACCTAGGTCAGTTCTTTCATGACGCAAAATCTCAATTTCAAAATTATGGATTAAATCTAAATCAAAATTCTTTTTAAAAATTGAATGTTTAAGCAGGCTTAAAAAATTATGCGAATTAAATTCTTCAAATTTATTGACAAAAATTAATCTCGCAAAATTAAGCAATTCTAGACTTGAAGAGTCTTGCGACGAGGTGTCGTTGAATAAAATTTTATATTGTTTTAAAAAATTTTTTAAAATTAATTTTAAATTTTGATTATTTACAATTACTCCAATTTTTATATTAGAATTTTTCGAATTTTCTTGGCAAATTTTGGCAATAAATTTAGCTTCAATCATTTGATTTTGTGCTTCAAACAACTCGACATTATTGGTTAAATCCTTGGTCAAAACTTCGTCAATTTTAATGATATTTTTGTTATCAAAATGATAAATTTTATTAAAGAAATCAACTCTTGAGTCAATAGAGGATTGAAATTGTGTTTGTTTGTAATTTTGAATTTCCTTAGAATCTATTTCTAAAAATTCGATTAATTTTGTTAAATAAAATTGCGGATGAATTTCTGCTATTTTATTTAAATTTAAATCAGAAAAATGGTTAAAACCATAAAAGAATACCCTACCAAATTTATAATTTTTAATTGCTTTAATTAATTGTTGGCTTGATTTTATACTGCCAGTAGAGCCAGCAATGATAAGGTTTTGCTTTATGTTTAATGTTTCGGATTTTTCAAGAATTTCGACATATTTTTGTATTAAAAAATTATGATATTGAGTTGGAAGCATCAGATTTTTTAATGCTAATTTTTTTTGAATATCTAGAAAAAAATTTACAAAAAAATCTACGGTAAGTTGTTCATCAAAAGCATAATCTGAGTTGTTTTGCAATGCCAAAACACTAGATAAATCAACTTGATTAAGATGAATTTCATTGATAATTTCAAAAATATTTTTGGCGATTTTATACTTTTTGGCAAAGCTTGGATTTTTGGTGATTTCCTTTAATTTTTCTTGTCTAGAAATTTCTTTTAAAATAAAAAAAATTGCATCAATTTTGTTTAAAATTTTAATTTTATTAATTTCGTGAATTATGTTTTCAATTAATTTATTGGGTAAAAAATCGTAAAAATCATTAATTGATAATTCTGAAATGGCTTTTATTTTTACTTGATTTACCTCCAAAACCCTTGATTTGTCAAGGCTTTCCCTGAATTTCCTTAATAATCGCTGATTTGGTAAAAATATCTTTAATTCTGAAAAATTATAGTTAAAATTATTGATAACAAAATGCGAAAGCGAATTGATAAAATGATAATTTGATGGAATATTGTAGATATTTTTCATTATTTTTTTCGAAAAAAACTGGTATAATTTTTAATTTTAATATTTTCTTTTTGAAATGAAAGTAATTGTTTTAGGGGCAGGTGTAATTGGAGTTACCACCGCTTATTATTTAGCAAAATCAGGTTATGAAGTTGAAGTTATTGATATGTCTGAAAATGTTGGCGAAGGCTGTTCTTATGCAAATGGCGGGCAGTTGAGTTACTCTCATATTGAACCTTGGTCAAAAAAATCATCAATTTTCTCACTAATTAAAGGTAGCTTTAATCCTTATTCGCACACCACCATTAATGATTTTAACAATAAAGAATTTTATCGTTGGTTTTATAATTTTTTAAAAAATTCCAGCAATGAAAAATTATTAAAAATTAGCAAAAATATTTTTAAAATTTCTAATAATTCCAAGGAATTAATGCAGGAACTTTTGAAGGAAGAAAGTGAGTTTGAAAATGGAGATAAATTTAATTTAAAAAATTCTGGAATTTTGCATTTTTATCGCAAGAAAAAATTATTCGATGAAGATTATAATCGCTTAGAAAAATTTCATAATTCATCCATAAAATTTCAAGCATTTGACCAAGATGAAACCATTAAAATTGAACCTTGTTTAGAAAAATTATACAATCAAAAAAATCTTTATGGGTCAATATATTTTCCTGCCGATAAAAGTGGAGATTGCAATAAATTCGTTAATATTTTGGCATCGATTTGCAAAAAAAAATATGGGGTTAAA
>JALREU010000075.1 GCA_023256705.1 Rickettsiales bacterium | reverse complement strand
TTAGCAGTAACGCCAATTCCGATTTTTCCTTCAACCTTAACCAACATGTTTTTTGCTTTTTGTTGAATTAGAGTTTGTGTTGCCAATACATGTTCAACCTCCGAAGTGCCAATGCCAAAAGCCAAAGCACCAAAAGCACCGTGAGTCGAGGTGTGGCTATCGCCACAAACAATTACCATTCCAGGTTGGGTAAAGCCTTGTTCGGGACCTACAATATGAACTACACCTTGTTTTTTGTCATCCAAATCAAAATATTGAATACCAAATTCTTTACAATTATTTTCAAGAGTTTCGACTTGAATACGAGAAGTTTCGTCTTTAATTCCTTTGGTTCCGTTTTGACGGTGAGCGGAGGTGGTTGGAACATTGTGGTCGGCAACCGCAAGATGAGCTTCTTTTCGGCGCGGTTTGCGATTTGTCATTCTAAGACCTTCAAAAGCTTGAGGTGAGGTGACTTCATGAATTAACTGGCGATCAACATAAATTAAGTTTGAAGAATCGCTGTCATCAACTAAATGAAGATTCCAAATTTTATCATATAAGGTTTGAGCGCCTGAATTTAAAGGCTTGTTTGAATTTTGTTGCATTGTAATTATCGAGTAAATTAATTAATTATAAGTAAAATTTTAATTAAAAATAATTTAAAATCAAATTTTAAATATTTTAAATTTAAAACAAAAAATTATAATTTGGAAAAATTTTACTTAAGTTAATGATTTTATTATGAATATTTTATTTTTAGGCGATGTAGTTGGTGGTAATGCTCGGCGTTATATTTGTCAAAATTTATCTGCAATCAAAACTCAATATAACATCGATTTTTGCGTGGTAAATGTTGATAATGCTTCGGGTGGTTTTGGTATCGCTCCAAATTGTGCTAAGGATTTTTTAAATTCTGGAGCCGATGTTTTAACGGGTGGTGACCATATTTGGGATCATCGAGAAGTTAATATTTTGTTAAATCAAGATCGCAGATTATTGCGTCCACAAAATTTTCCAAAATCAGCCCCCGGAATTGGCTTTAGAGAATATGTTGGCGCGGGTGAAAAGAAATATTTAGTGATTCATTTAATGGGTCAGGTTTTCATGAAATATAATGTAAATTGTCCATTTGAAACCGCCGAAGAGATTTTAAAAAACTATCGATTGGGGCAAAATATTGATGCTATTTTTGTGGATTTTCATGCCGAAGCCACATCGGAAAAAATGGCGATGGCTAAATTTCTTGATGGTAAAGTTTCGGCAATAATTGGTTCGCACACTCATATTCCAACTAATGATTGTCATGTTATGAAATTTGGAAGTGCTTATCAAACAGATGCTGGAATGTGCGGAGATTATGATTCAGTGATTGGAATGGATAAAAATACGCCAATCCAAACTTTTTTACATAAAAGAAAAATGGATAAAATGGAGCCAGCAAAGGGTGAGGTTACCATTTGTGGAGCGGTTATTGAGGTTGAAAATAAAACTGGACTTGCTCACAAAATTTTTCCAATTAAAATTGGTGGCGTTTTGGCTTTGAACAATTGATCAGGTCATAAAATTATCTTATAAGTAAAACTTATGATTTTACTATTATTAATAAATTAAACTTATTAAAAAAATATGGCAGGACATTCGCAATTTGCAAATATTAAGCATCGTAAAGGCGCTCAAGATGCCAAAAAAGCAAAATTATTTACTAAAATTATCCGTGAAGTAACGGTTGCCGCCAAAACTGGTCAAACCGATCCAGAATTTAATCCAAGACTCAGAAACGCCATAATTGAAGCTAGAATCAATAATATGCCTAAAGATAGAATTGATAATGCCATAAAAAAAGTAATTGCTGGGGCTGATAATTCTAATTATGAAGAAATGCGCTACGAGGGATACTCTTCGGGTGGAGTTGCCATTATCGTGGAGGCATTGACCGATAATCGCAATAGAACGGCAAGCGAGGTTAGAAGTATTTTTACCAAAATGGGTGGAGCCCTTGGTGAAACTGGCTCAGTGAATTTTATGTTTGATAAGCTTGGGATTATTCAATTTGCCAATAATATTGCTAATCAAGATGATTTTTTTGAAGTAGCAATAGATTTTGGTGCTGACGATGTGATTTTTGAGGGTGATTTATACATTGCCATCACTCAAGTAGAAAATTTTATTCAGGTTCGTGATAATTTGATTAAAAAATATGGTGATGCTTTATCGGCTAAAATTGAATGGAAAGCTAAAAATTTAATTGAAATTTCTGATTTAGAGTTGGCGCAAAAAATCTTGAAAATGGTTGATTTGCTTGAAGATTGCGATGATGTGCAAAATGTAACTGGAAATTATAGTTTCAGCGATGATATTGCCGACAAATTATAAATTATTTTAAATTTTTTTGTATTTTTGTTGGGTTTTTATTTGCATAGGGTATTATTTTGAAAATATAAAACACCCAATTTAAATAAAATACTTGATAAAATTTATAAACCATGAATTTATCTTTTAAAAAATTAAAATTTGCCATCATATTTTTTGCCTTTTTTAGCCATAATGTCCAAGGCGCAAATTATGACATTAATTCAGGACAAACTTTAAATTCAGGATCTTTAAGCAATAATGATACTGTTAATTTTCTTGGCACCGGAACTTTAAATATTAACTCCGATATTTCTCTGGGTAATATTTCTTCAAATATTGATAATATTGGAAGTTTGATAATTGATTCATCCAAAATTCTAACCTCAACTAATATTGGCTCATCATCTCTAAATATTTCTTCATTAAATTTTAATACATCATCGGTTTTAAATTTATCAGGCGATATTTTTATTAAAAATAATATTGTCAACGCCAATAATAATTCAGGAAATATCAATATCACCAGCAATTTAGTCGAACAAAATATTGGATTTGGAGTTTCATCGGCACTTTCTAGCTTAAATGAGGTTAATATATCCAATAACAAAGGAGTAATTTTTTCTAAGGAAATTTATAGTAAATTTTTGAAACTAAATGCAGATAATGGGGTTGTAAAAGGTTCTGGTTCAATAATTGCAACTTCTACCGATGTTAATTTTAATACTAGTTTTAAAAATTTAACCAAGGTTAATTTTGGAGATTTAAATGTTGCTTCAACTAAATCTTTAAATTTAGAAACTACCACAAATATTGCCGATAACATTGTTAATGCAGGCACTATTACTTTGTCGAAAAATTCTAATTTAGAAGTTCTTGGCAATGTCACCAATACTGGAGCGATTAATTCTTTAGAAAATGGTGGAATCATAAAATTTTCAGGATCGCTTACGCAAAATATTGAAAATCAACTTGGAACATTGGCTAGCAATATTGGAAAAATTATTATTAATAATTCAAATAATGCCGAAGTTTTTTTTAAGAATGATTTACATGTTAAAAATATTGATTTTAACAATGATAGTTCAATTGGAGTTATTAAAATTGACTCAGCTAAAACCCTAAATTTATCTGGAAATATTGCATCATTAAATAATAAAACCGCCACGATTTACGGTTCTGGAACTCTTAATTTAAATTCCGCAAATTCACAAACTATTGAGGCAAATTTGGGTAAATCAGCGGGAAATTCATTGGCTAAACTTACATTATCTACCTCAAATACCATCAACAACGCTAAGGTTTCGCTTAATGCAGATAGCTATATCGCGAATTTTGAAGTTAATGAATCAACTAATTTTGAAAATAAAGCCCTGCTAAATATTTCAAACTTAAAAATTAATGACAATTTTAATTGGGAGGTTGGATCAAATTCATCGGTAAATCAAATTGAATTAAATTCTTCGAAAAATCTTACTTTGAAAACCGCAAATAATCTAAAAATTTCAGGCGATTTAATCGGCACTGGTTCAATAATTTCTGACAATGCTAATAATGGGGTTTTATGGTTTGCATCATCTTTAGCGCAAAATGTTGGAAGCGGGGTAAATGTTGGTTTAAGCACCAATTATTTATATAAAATTTCTACTTCAAATATCGATAATGTTGGCATAAATTTTAATAATGATGTTTATGTAAAAAATATTGATTTTTTAAATAATTTAGGAACTGCAAAATTGAATATTGCAACCGCAAAAAACCTAAATATTTCGGGCAATATTTTACAAAAAACTTCTGCACAAGCTGAAATATCTGGAGCTGGAAGCTTGAATTTACTTGGCAATTCCTTGCAAACTATTGAAGCTAATATTGGTAATAATGCTTCAAGATTATCTACACTAATTCACAATAATACTTCACAAATATATTTTACCAAAAATATTTTTGTCGATAATTTTAATTTTAATCAAAATAATATTAAATTAGCTGGAAACATTGTTTTGGATACTAATAACTTGTTAAATCTAGCTGGAAAAAAAATCGATAGCCAATTTGCGAATAATAATTTTGGTAGAATAAATGTTAATAATGATTTAAGTCTTAACTCTTCTACATTCAATTTAGATTTTTCAAATATCTCTGGCAATATTGATATTACTGGTGCCACAAATTATTCTTTAGCCAAATCTTCCACCAATATAATCGGTGATGTAGCCCAAATTAATCTAAGCGATAATTCTTTTTTATTTGATGGAAAATTATCCATTAACAATAATGAATTATTTACTTCAATAAATTTTAGCGATAATTATTCCAAAAATAATATTGGTGAGTTTAATTTTAATTTGATTAGTCAGGCAATTAATCAAAATTTAGATGTGAAAAATGGTCTAGTTTCAATTTCTAATAAAATTCAACTGGACAATGCTATCGATTCTCTTAAGCCAATTGCCGATGAGGTGGTGGTAAATAATATTTTGAGCAATAGCTCTAATATTTTAAATATTGTAGATAATAGATATAATTCCTATCAATATTTGGCTCATTTAAAATCCGAGTTAAAGCAAGATAAGGTCGAAAATAACGGGCTTTGGTGGCAGATTTATAATAATTTATTAAAGCAAGAAACTAAAAATAATAATGAACAATATTCTGGTAAAAATTTAGGTTTGATTATGGGATATGATCGGGTTTTTCAAAGTGAAAATCTAAATTTATTGGTTGGAAGTTCGTTGGCAACTGGGCAAATTAGCCTTAAAAATAAGACACATAATAAAAAAAGCGACATCAACTTTTATAATCTAGTTTTTTACAATCATAATTCAGCAAAAAATAATGGATTATTCAATAAAAACTCACTGTTTATAGGTTTCAATAGGCACAATAATTTAAGAAATATTGAGGTTGGAAATTATAAAAAAACTGCAAATTCCAGTTTTAAATCAAGTAATTTTTCTGCCCAAACCAAAATCGGTTATGAATTTGATTATGCCCATAAATACAGCTTTGCTCCATTTTTAGGTGGTCAATATTTTATTTTAAATCAAAATCAGTTTTTAGAAAAAAATGCTAATAAATTAAATTTAAATTCAAAAATAAATTCTTATAGAGAAATTATTGCTGAAATAGGCTTTGAGGCTTCGGCAAAATATGATTACAAATACTATAAATTAGTGCCAAATTTTGGCTTTTCTTACGATAAAAATATGTTAAATAAAACCATAAAAAATCGCTTTAATTTTGCCGAAAGCGAGGCTTTAAACCTATCTAAATCAGTGATTATGCAAAAAAATAAATATAATTTAGCTTTGGGTTTTGATATTTTGATTGAAGATAATCAGCAATTAAAATTTAAATCAAATTCTCAAATCGCCAATAATTTTATTAATTGGGGAGCCGCTGCTCAATATAATTGGGAGTTTTAATAAATTTTTGTTAAATTTTTTTACAAAAATTTTCACCGATGAGCTTTTGGTTTTTTAAGAAAAAGCAATAAGAAATAATCGAGCTTTCGAGCAGTGATTCTGAGTTTCTACCAACTTCTTCGATGTTTTTTTCTACCGCTTGCTGTAAGCTATAATTTTTAAATAGTAGGCGATAAGTTGCCGAAATAACTCCCGTCCTGTCTCGACCCGCATTGCAATGAACATAAATTACAATTGGTTTGTCGCTTTTAGTTTTTAAAGTTTGATTGATATGGGTTAATAATTTAGTTAATTGCCAATGATAATTTTTAGTAATATCATTGGCAATTTTATATTCGTAAAAAGGTGTTGCTAGTAGTGCAGGCGATATTTCTGAAAAATTTTCAACTTTTCCAATATTTGGATATTTTTTAAAAAAATCTCGTTCTTTTTGGATAGCGAAATAATGATCTACATTTAATAAACTTATTACAATTAGATAAAAATCTTCAAGCTGTGAAATATTTTGCGAGCGTAAATTTTGATTTATCGCCAATTTAATTTCTGGATAAGAAAATTCTGGTTCGCCATAAATATTTTTGAATGGATTGCTTCCACGAAAGAAATAATTTTTTTCGAAATTATCAATTAAACTAACGCGATTTGCATTAAATTCTTTAGGTTTTTTTTGGAGTAAAAAAAATAATGAGATTAAAAAAATTAAAGCAAAAAAAAGTGAAATTGACCATTTTTTTATTTTTATCTTCATAATTTTTCAATGAAACTTAAATTCTTATCGGCAACTTTGGTTTCAACATTAAGCAAATATAAAATAGTGTCAAAAATTTGGGTTTGCGGATATTCATCTTGTTTTTTTATTTTAATTGGAATTGAAGATTTTACGATTAGTGGAATTCTCGCTTGCTCTTCGGGAAGTTCGATGCCGGGTGGCGTGCCGTGAAAAATTCTTCCATCTTCAAGCAAAGATTCGCCATGATCCGAAAGGTAAAAAAATACATATTTTTTTTGCGAATTTTCTAAGGTTTTGATGATACCATCAACCACAAAATCTACATATAAAATGGTGTTATCAAAAGTATTAAATAACTCTTCCTTGGAGCATTTATTGATGACATCGGCATCTTTACAAATTGGTGTAAATTTCTGAAATTCTTCGGGGTAGCGTTCGTGATAAGATGGACCATGACTGCCTCCGCCAATATGTAAAACCACTAATTTGGCGCCATTTTGTGGTTTTTCAAGTTCAGTTTTTAAATAAGGAATTACATCTTCGTCATAACATAATTTGCCATATTTGCAATTTTCAACCTTAATTTCTCCTGGGATAACGCAATTGTCGTGCAATGAGTAATTCACATAACAGCTGGTGGGAATTTTGGCAAAATGAGTAACTGCAGGAAGTGGGACATCTTCTTTGGTTAAAATTTCGGGCAAAGCATAAAGTGTTGAGCCGAGTCGAGCCTTGCCATTAAGAATTTTTAGATCAGAATATTTGGATAATAGCGGGTTGGTGTTTTTTTCGTATCCATAAAGACTAAAATTTTTTTGTCTTGAAGTTTCGCCAATTGCTAAAACTACCGTAATATCTTCAACCTTTGATATTGAGCTTTCGACAACAATATTTTTTGCCTTGTTTTCAAAAT
>JALREU010000074.1 GCA_023256705.1 Rickettsiales bacterium | reverse complement strand
TTGATATTCTAAACATGGTTTTTTTCGCGACTTAAATTCTTGGTCCGAACAATTGCGGATTTGAAAATTTTTACGCAAAATATCGATTGTGCGATTAACATCGTAAGCCGAAATAAATGGCCCAAAATATTGCCCTTTATTATTCTTTAAACCTCGATATTTAGTGATTTGCGGGAATTGATGATTAGTTATTAAAATTTGAGGAAAAGTTTTGTCGTCCTTAAGCAAAATATTATAGTCTGGTGATAATTTTTTTATTAAATTATGCTCCAAAAGTAAAGCTTCAACCTCAGTTTTAGTAATAACATATTCGATTTTTTTTGCCAAAGTAACCATGCGAAGTATTCGCGAAGAAAGAGTGTTTTTATTCATGTAGCTAGAGAGTCTTTTTTGTAAATTTTTAGCCTTACCTACATATAAAACTCGATCATTACCATCTAAGAATTTGTATATTCCGCTATTTTTTGGAACAATTTGAATTTGTGGTTTTAAAATTTCAAAACTCATTTTATGATTAAAGATGGATAAAAAACTATAAAAAATTGATGTTATTTTATTTTAATAGCTATATTATTATTTTAAAATATTATTTAAAAAAATTATCAATCATAAAATCCAAAATACACAACTATGGTTTTAAAGACAGAGCAACTCAATGAAATTAAGCAATTAAGACAAGAAAAATTTCAAACTTTTCGCCCAGTTTCTAATGATCTTGAAGAAATTTTATATCAACCATTCGAGGTTCTTGATCATGGATTCGTACGAGTAGTCGATTATATGGGAACTGATGCGTCAGTTGTTCAATCAGCCAGAGTATCTTACGGTAGTGGCACCAAAAAAGTTAGCACCGATAACGCCTTAATTAATTATTTAATGGCTCATCGCCACACTACTCCATTTGAAATGTGCGAAATAAAATTTCACATTAAATTACCAATTTTTGTAGCCAGACAATGGATTCGCCACCGCACCGCTTCGGTCAACGAATATTCTGCACGCTACTCAATTATGGAAGACGAATTTTATATTCCAAAAGCTCAACATTTGGCTTCGCAATCAAAAATTAATCATCAAGGTCGCGATGAAACTCGAGTTTTAAATAGCGAAGAGCAAAAAATGGTATTGAATATTCTAAAAAAAGATAGTGAAAATTCTTATCAAAATTATCTAAAAATGATTAATCAAACCGCCAGCGGAGATGTTCTTGACGAAAGTAAAGATGGACTTGCTCGTGAACTTGCGAGAATGAATTTGCCACTCAACTGCTATACGCAATGGTATTGGAAAATTGATTTACATAATTTATTACATTTCATTCGCCTTCGAATTCACCCGCATGCACAATATGAAATTCGTGTTTATGCTGAAATTATGCTTGATATCGTCAAAAAATGGGTTCCAGCCAGCTATAATGCCTTTGTCAAAAATCAAAAAACTGGCAAAAATATTTCAGGTCCAGCTTTAAATGTTATCAAAAAAATGTTAAATGGACAAAAAGTCTCGCAAGCAGAAAGTGGATTATCAGCTCGCGAATGGGGTGAGTTGGAAAATTTACTTGAAATAAAACTTTAAACAAATATTAAAATTAAACTATAAAAATTATGTCAATTGGAGTCGGAGAATTATTATTAATTTTGGTTATAGTCTTTGTATTATTTGGAGCTGGAAAATTGCCACAAGTAATGAATGATATAGGTAAAGGAATTAAGGGATTAAAAAAAGGTCTTAAAGATGAAGAAAAAAACCAAAATTCTGAAATTCAAAACCAAGAAAATACTAACCAAAAAAAAGAATAGCTTTAGAAAGTGCCTACAAATTTGGATAACAAAAACTCAAAAAAATACAATAATAGCCCAATTGCAACTCAAGCAATTGAAGATGTGGTTAAAAACTCATCCTCTGATCGTGTTGCCATAAATGATGTGATAAATGCTATGGACGCAGTTGGTTTTGGCTTAATCATGATGATATTTGCTTTTGGCATCATAATTCCAACCCCACCTCCATTTCCAAGCATAATCTCCACTCCGCTTGTAATATTTTCATATCAAATGTTTATTGGCTACAAATCGCCTAGATTGCCAAAAAAATTTGCGAATTTATCGGTCAAACGCTCGGTTTTGGCGATGATTGTGCAAAAATCTTCATTAGTCATTCGCAAAATTGAAAGATTTTTAAAGCCTCGCTATCTATTCATGACCACACCAATTGCCGAAAGAATCATCGGATTTTTTATTTTATGTTTTTCTAGCTTTATTGTGTTGCCTATGCCTTTATCTAATTACATTCCCGGTCTTGGAATTTTAATTGCCTCCTTTGGCATGTTATCCAAAGATGGATTAATTATTATTCTTGGCATAGTAGTTGGAAGTATTGGCATCTTAATTTCAGTAGCTGCAATTTTTCTAGGCATTGAATTTATTACCAATTTAAAAAGTTTTTTTTAAATCACACTTGACAATTTTTTTTAGATAATAATAATTTGGCATCTGTAAAAACCGTTTAAGCACCTAATTATTTCCCTAAATTGAAATCTAAACAATCAAGGAATGTTGCATTAAAGTAAAATTTAAAGCAAAATTTAAGCAATTTTTTTCTAATCATAATAAATTTTCAAATTTATAAATAATTTTATTAATCAATCTAACAAAATCAATGTCAACTCTAACACTTAAATCTCTCAATAATAGCACCAACAACGATACTGTAAATACCGAAAATTCAAATCTTGATTCTTCGCAAATTAAAACTGGAAATTTAATTAGAAAAAGCTCCCAACCTCATCCAAAAAAGGTTTATCACGATCGCACCAACTTAAACACCAACAAAACTTCAGCTGAAAAGCCAAATGAAGAAAATCCAGCCCCAACTGCAAATAACATCGAAAATACCGAAGAATCCGAAGAAACTGCACCAACAAATTCATCAAGCAATTCACAAAATACCTTAAATTTAAAGGATTTAAAAAATCATCCCGTTGAATATTTAGCAAAATTTGCACTTTCAATGGGTCTTGAAAATGTTAGCGAATATGGTCGCCAAGACATTATTTATCATATTTTAAAAACTTTTTCTGACCAAAATCCAGAAAATATGATTATTGGCGAAGGCGTCCTTGAAGTTCTTGAAGATGGTTTTGGTTTTCTTCGCACCCCAGAAACCAATTATTTTCCCGGTTCGGACGATATTTATGTTTCACCAAGCCAAATCAAAAGATTTGGTCTTAGAACTGGAGACACCGTAAAAGGTCAAATTCGCGCTCCAAAAAAAGGTGAAAGATATTTTGCTCTACTTCGTGTTAATGAGGTCAATCATGATTCTCCAGACAAAATTCGTCATCGCGTTTTCTTTGATGATTTAACTCCGCTTTATCCTCAAAAAAAGATTAATCTTGAGGTCGACAAAACCACAAATAATGGCGATATTAGCACTCGCATCATCGACATGATCACTCCACTTGGTAAAGGACAAAGGGCTTTAATTGTTGCCCCTCCGCGTACAGGTAAAACTTCATTAATGCAAAATATTGCTCATGCCATCACCAGCAATAATCCAGAAATTATCTTGTTAGTTTTACTAATCGATGAACGCCCAGAAGAAGTTACTGACATGATCCGTAGCGTTAATGGCGAAGTCGTAAGCTCTACTTTTGATGAGCCAGCTTCTCGTCACGTTCAACTTGCCGAAATGGTCATCGAAAAAGCTCGTCGCTTGGTTGAAGCCAAAAAAGATGTAGTAATATTACTTGATTCAATAACTCGCTTAGCCAGAGCCTACAATACCGTAATTCCTTCATCTGGAAAAGTTCTTACAGGTGGCGTTGACTCTAACGCTTTACAAAAGCCAAAAAGATTTTTTGGGGCAGCTCGAAATATCGAAGAAGGCGGATCTTTAACCATTATTGCAACTGCTTTGGTTGATACTGGCTCTAGAATGGATGAGGTAATTTTTGAAGAATTTAAAGGAACTGGAAATTCGGAAATTGTTTTAGATCGCAAAATTTCGGATAAAAGAATTTTCCCCGCTATCGATATTACCAAATCTGGAACCAGAAAAGAAGAGCTTCTTACTGATCGTGCAACCTTGTCAAAAATCTGGATGCTTCGAAGAATTGTCAATCCGATGAACCCAGTTGAAGCAATGGAATTTTTACTTGAAAAAATCCAAAATAGCAAAACCAACGAGGATTTCTTTAAATCAATGAACAGCTAATTTGGCTTTCTTACTTAAGTTTTAGCAATATTTTAATCACAAAATATTGCTAAAAACTTAATCGCCTAGACTCTACTTAGTTTTATAATCTTGTTGCCTATCAGATAATTTTTTGACCTCATAGACATTATAAGAAAAATAAAGGAAATTGGTTTTGGCGAAAATTTCTTTAGCGGATTTGGCGCTTTTATTTTATCTGAATCTGGCGATATTATTGATCGTAAAAAAATTGAATTGTTAGAAAAATTTACCAAACCTATTGCATCTGGAGACTTTAATATCAATCATAGCTGGTTAAAAACCTTAATATTCTGTTATAAAAAAAATATTTTAAATAAATTGAATTTAGTCGATGAAATTTTGCAAGATGTAGCAAATGTTAATCCCAGTTTTAATGATTTTAAATGTGTGATTGCCGACATAAAAGCCTCTCGATTAATTTATCAAACCTTTCCAACTAACATTGACCCTAAAACTTATATTATAACTGGAATTTTGGATTCAGGAATTAGCCAAAAATATAAAGATATTTATTCAAAACTTTTATCAAAATCAGCACCAAGTCAAGAAGATGGTTCATCGGCGCAAATTTTACCAAGTAGCGCTAGCCAAATCATTCAACAACATGACGAAGAAAGTGAATCGGTTGATCAAATTGCCAAATCAATTTGGAGCGAACCAAGTCAAGAAGATTCATCAACTTCCGCTCAATCTCCTGCACAATTGGCAACAACATCTGAATCTCAAAACCCATCATCACCTTCTTCCTCTACAAATGAAAGGGGCTCGGAATTCTTGAATTCATTACAACAAATCATCAAAAAATCCAAGCAAGAAAGACAAGAAATGCTTGATAAACCAAGTAATACATATAAAAAAGCAAGATATGATATATTTAGAAAAACTAAATCCCCAGATCCAAAAAATCCATCATCAACCTCATCCAGTCAATCACTATAAGCCATAAAGTAAATTTTTAAAACCAGTCTTTGCGCTTGAAAAACATTAACTGAACAAGAGTCATCACTGCCATAAAAACACAAATCATCATGAAGCCGTCTGGATTTTGGGAGAAAGGAATTTTAACAAAATTCATGCCAAATAAACTGGTAATAAAAGTAAGAGGCATAAAGATTATAGCGATTGCCGAAAGGCGATACATATTGCGATTAATTCTTTCATTTAAAGCATGAGAAAGCTCATCATTAAGGATTTTGGAGCGAATCAAAACTTCGTCGGCTTCTTCAATAATATGATTAATCTGGTCATGTTTTTCTTGAAAATGACGGTGAATAATAGAATTGGTCCAATCAAATTTAATCGATGACAAGCCTGCAATTGCCTCGCGCTGAGGCGTAAGATATCTTCTAGAAATTGTAAGCTGAGAACGAATTTTTACGATTATGTCACGAAATTTCATATTGCGAGTAACCAAAACCGCATCTTCAATTTCATCGATTTTATTGCCAGCTTGATAAATATGATCGCTAATATTTTGCAAATTTTCATTCAAAAAATTACAAAGAAAATTTCCAGAATTTTGAATTTTTAGACCATTGGCTATTTTTTGCTCTAAATCATAAACCGATTTCATCGCTCTTTTTTCGATTGAAATAATTCTTTCATTATCAATCCACATTCGAATTGAAACCATATCATATTTTGCTGAATTTTTGGATAAATTCACCCCACGCAAAATCAACAAAATCCCTTTATCAAATTTTAAAATACGCGGACGAGTTTCTTCAGCAATCAAAGCATCAATTATAATATTATCGAGATAATTTACTTCACTTTGAATCCATTTTGCGCAAGTCTTTGAAGTTCCATCTAAATGAACCCAAGACAAATCTGGATTTTTTAATTCAGTGGCAACATCTTGATTATTAAGCCTTGTGCCCTCACCTTTTGAAGCAAAGCTATATGAAAATAAAATAGGATTATGATTTTTATTGGTCATTTTTTAAGGTTTTGTTGAAAAATTTTTGTGATAATTTTTAAATAAATTCGATATGGCAAAATCCGCAAAAATTTTAATATATAAGTAAATTTCTTGGGAAAATGTATTTCAAATTTGTTGGCAATTATGCCATCATAAATATATTGCGAGGCTTGTTTTGGGGTAATTATGAAAGGCATCTCAAAATTATTTTTATCGGTGAGGCGAGTTTTAACAAATCCGGGATTAATGATTGATAAATCAATATTTTTATATTTCAATTCAGGATAAATTCCTTCGCATAAATTTATCAATGCCGATTTTGACGCACCATAAGCAAAAGATTGTGGTAATCCACTATAACCCGCTACACTTGCAATACAAGCAATATGACCAGATTTTTGTTGCAGAAAATGCGGAAGTATCAAGTGAAGTAAATTTAAAAATCCATTAAAATTTACTTCCATAATTTTTTTTGCCAAAGCTAAATCAAAATTTTCGGCTTCCATTCTTTCATAAATTGCACTGGCAAAAATTACTAAATCGATTTTGACAAATTTTTGTAAAATATTTGTCAAGGCCTCACTAAAATTATCGAGATTGGCAACATCGAGATTGGCAATAAAAATTTCTTTATTAGAATTTTTACCATCAATTTCAATCTCGGTTTTAAGATTTTGCAAATCCGACAAAGAGCGAGCAGAAATAATAACATTATAATCATTTTCGTAAAATTTTTTAACCAGCTCCATTCCAATACCAGAGCTGGCTCCAATAATCCAACAATTTTTCATTATATGCCGATTTTTTTAAAGCCAATAGTTAAAGTGGCAACTTTGAAGCCAAATTTCTTTAACACCGATTCATTAATCAATGAATTATTATCAACTAAATACATCCAATCATCAATACTAACTTCGAGGGTAGAATTATTGTAAGGAATTTTTAAGACATAATTCATTTTCATGGCATTGCCATATTGTTTACCCTTAGCAATACCAACCACATCGCCCGCCTTGCCAGTAAAATTATTGTCGTCAAAAACTTTCAATTCCCAAACACGGTGATCAGTTTTGCCATCGTCAAAAGTAAAATCTTCAACCAATTTACCGTCATTGCCATTCCACGAACCATTCATTTTTACCACAAAGGTTCTAATTACTTTGCCACTGCGGTCTTTTAAAATTCCAAAAGCCTCCAAATCACCACGAAAATATTGGCGAATATCAAATTTTGGAGTATTTTTTGAGTAAATTTCAGGTGAATTACTTGAGCATGAAAAGCAAAACATAATTGCAAAAATTAAGGTTAATAAAGGAATTTTTTTCATAATTTTTTTAGTTTTTTATTGAAGATTAAAAATATCATCACAATTAGCTTTAATATACAAGGAATAATTGCATATAATATTGGAATGATA
>JALREU010000073.1 GCA_023256705.1 Rickettsiales bacterium | reverse complement strand
GGATTGCTAACTTCAATTGATGATGAGGTGGAGAATGCGAAACTTGCAAAGCAAGCATTTGATGAGGCGGGCATTAGTGCATCTCGTTATCGACTTATAACTGGAAACTCTCGCGAGATTGTTGGAAAGTTATAATAGTCATAAATTGATTGCGGTTTCTTATGCCATAAAAGAGGCGGTTGATGTGCTTAAAATGCACTCAATCGCCTCTCCTTTTTTAGATGCCAGAATACTCTTATCTTATGTGAGCAATTATAATAAAAACGAAATTTTACTTAAAGATAACGAATTATTGCTTACCGAAAATCAATATGAAATTTTCAAAAAACTAATATTAGAAAGAGCAATTGAAAAAAAACCAATTGCTAAATTAATTAATCACAAGGAATTTTTTGGTTTGGATTTTTATGTTGATGAGAACGTCCTAGATCCAAGACCAGATTCTGAAATTATCGTCGAAATGATTCTTTCTGATTATAAAAATATTGAAAATTTAAACTTACTTGAAATCGGTACAGGATCTTCTTGCTTAATTGTTGCCTTAGTAAAAGCTTTATCAAATGCAAGGGCAACTGCCATAGACATCAGCACCAAAGCATTGCAAATTGCAGATAAAAATATTTCGCAACATCAATTATCGACCAAAATTAAATTGTTACAAAGTGATTTATTTGACAACCTTGCCACAAATAATAAATTTAACATCATTCTTTCCAACCCACCCTATATTCCATCTAATGAAATAGAATTACTAGACAAGGAGGTCCAAAATTACGACCCAATTTCCGCTCTTGACGGAGGAAATGATGGGCTAGATTTTTATCGATCAATTTCTAAAAATGCTAGAAATTATTTGCATAAAAACGGCTCCTTATATTTAGAAATTGGGATAAATCAATTTACAGCAATAAAAGTTATTTTTGAAAATGAAGGTTGGCATTTTGAGAAGTATCAAAAGGATTTAGCAGGGATTATTCGAGCACTAAAATTTAAAATAAATATCTAATTTTTAGGCTTAAATTTTGTTTTTTAAGTTTTTTTTGCAATATTATAAATTAATTTTGATGAAATATTTAAAAGAATTTTTTTAGTAAAATTTGCTGGCAACTCAAACGAAGCAATCTCCATCGCTCTCACTTAGAGGGTAAAATTCCTTAGTGGGGCTTTACGCCCCTATGTTTTTTTGGGCGATCTAAATGCATAAGCCAATAGTTGGCAAGTAGCCTTAAAACTAGATTTTCGTAAATATTTTGTGATATTATCTAAAAAAATTCTAAATTTTATTTTAAAAGTGCGGTAAAGAGCTAGTCGAAAAGAAGCTTGCTTTACCGCACAATCGGCTTGCTGTTAATCGGTTTGCGTGGATTTGTAAAATATTATTTTACGATTACTTAATTTAATTATACAAATATAATACACAACTTTTTTTTACTTTACCAAAATATAATTTCCCATTTTGGGAATTTATAAATATTTAAAGATTTTTATTATAAATTCAGAATTTATTTTTACCACAAATCACATTTATTTTTAAGAAATAACAAACAATAATTTATGACCTACCCCAATATTTCTATTAAAAATATTTTATAATACTGGTATATTTCAAAAATAATTTAATCCGCAATGTCAAAGATAATTACCACATAAATTTACAATTCTAATAAAATTTCTCATTTTGAGATTAAGGGATTTTCATTTTTTAACTTTACTAAGTATTATAGATTTATATTAATTTTAGTTAGTTATTTATTTATAAATAATTCTTGATAAATATATAATTTTACTGAAAAATTATTAGGTTTTTAATAATTTTATCTATAGTCGAAATTATGAAAATTAGCCCAACAAATGACAAGTTAATTTATTTACGAATTGAAAATTAGAATTTAGAATATGCAAAGCCTAACAGCAGACTTAGTTTTAACGAATGGCGATCGTGTTGAGATTTTTAATCCCAGCGATTCCTTTTTTTATCAAAATTCTGCATCACCCGCTATTAATCCCCGCCGCCCTAATGCATTTGATTCCACCCTACCTTATGTACATGCTAGTATTGTTTTTCTTCACGGCAATGTTAATTCTGATCTTGACCCTGATTTAACACATAAACTGAGTCCGATTTTGCCAGGACACCTAACTCCTCGAGAAGCATCAGAGCAGCCATTTCCTGCCTTACCCAGAGGAGAAGACTCGGTTTCAGACTCTTTAGGTCAATCACCGAATCAAATTGATGCTCAAAATGCAATACCCACAGGAAAGGTCGCTGATGCAGTAGGAGCTTTTAGAGCTTTAGCTGCTCCACATTCGCCTCCTCGCAACCCTGGGAGTATGTTAGAAGGAGGTGGTAAAAAAACACCCACAAAATGGTCTACCCCCAATTCTGTCTCAAGGAATAGCTTACCTTTCTCTTCCCGAGATGGCGCTTCAGGAATGGCGATACTTACAGCTTCTTCCGAACGCTGCCAAGCATCCGATTCAGGATCGCGATCCGATGTCGCTATGGCCGGTGCTCAATCACCAAACCCTTTTTCTACCGATGTCTTCCATCGTGAACTTGGCAAACATTCGATACAAACAACATGCTCGGCTCCAATTGAAATGCCTCAAACTTGCTTTCAATTGTATAATCCACCTGAAGAAACTAGCAAAATTATAGCTACAGAACAAGTTCAAAAACCAAGCAATTTATCTCAATCCACAAGCCTTCAGGCACTAAGCGACCCATTAACTCCACCCCCATCTCCGCCAGCAAGAGCTATATTGGGCGGCCCCCCTTCGAGCCCTTTGAAAGGAGGAGGTCCAGACCAGAATACAACAGTAATAAAGCCTAATTCCGATCCGCAAAATGGTGGCACGCCAGACCGTGAACGCGTAGACGAAGATGGAAGAAAAAATACAACCCAAACACCGCCAAAGCCTCGATATGCATTGTTTTGCAGAAGCTCGCCCCCCAAAAAAGTTCAATTACCAATTAAACAACTTGGATCACCACGTAGAGAAGTTGGCTCAGACCATGTTCCAAGGCAAATGATTCTTACAGAAGACTTACCAAGCAATGAAGCAGAACCCCTCGATGCCAAATTATTCAATTCATCATCATATCGCAATAATTCCACACTCAATTCTTCAAAACAAAACCAAAATCTATGGGATTTATTTGGTACCCCAGATGAGACAAAAATTTATAGTGCCTTAAGTTGCGGTTTAGCTTGTGGCGCAATAGCAACAATATCTGTTCCAGCATCACCAATTGTGGCGGGTGTAGCCGGAATAACTGCTGGAGCGATCGTTGGATATGCAATAGCAGAACCAATTTCAAAGAATATGGATAAGAAATCCACAACTAATCCTGCCAGATAATCATTGCCTTAAAAAGATCGCCCATTTGATTTATGTCGATTAAACGATTAAATCTCTGGATTAAATCAACTTTTTGTGCAGGGTTTTCTTTAATCAAATTTTGCAATCTTTCGGCTCCATTTAGATTTAAAATAAATTCTCGTTGCGATATTAACGAGGTTTTTAATTGATATTTTTTAGCAATTTTATCAAGAGCCACAAAATCTACCAAAGCAGTAATGTCAGCATTTCCAAGCCCTTGAAAGAAATCAATTTTTTGATGATTTTTTATGACTTGTAAGGTATTAGCAAATTCGTAAAAATTATAACCATAATCGAAATTTATTAAAATTCCACCTCGCTGTTTTATCGCCATACACAACAAATTCATCAAATTCTGCGCCATTTCACTATACTCAAAAACCGCTCCAACTCCGGCTTTGTTGGCATTATAATTGCCGATTTGATGGACCACAAAATCATCAATTTTCTTATCAAAATTTCTTATTACAAACCGCCCTCTTGATAAGTTTTGCTTATCATCAAAAACTACCAATCTTTCTTGCCAACCCACTTTAGTTTTGATATATTGATCAATTGGAAAGCAATCAAATAATTCGTTGGAAATAAAAAAAATTGGTGATAAATTATTTTTATTAAATTCTAGAAAATTTTGATACCAGTTAATTTTATAATTTTTAAGTTTTTGTTGCTGAATTTTGGTGAGCTCTTGGTTAATTTCGATTATATTAAAATTGGCTTTTTGTAAAAAATTTATGGCAATTTTCGAATTTTTTTGGGCTAATTTATGAATGCTATGCAATATATCACAAAACCAAACCCCCCTGCCCGCGCCCATCTCAACCAACGAAATTTCTTCGTTAAAATTTTGAAAAATATGTAGCAAATATATCGCCATAACCTCACCAAAAATCTGCGATATCTCGGGAGCGGTAATAAAATCATTTTTGCTTCCAAGTGGGTTATTGTGGATGTAGTATCCGTTTTCTTTATTATATAAGCTTTCGGCAACAAGATCGGAAATTTTCATACAAAACTTTGCTTAAATGTCGGGAAATGATTAAGGTCGCCAATTAATAAAATTTTTTAAGATTCTTAAGCCAGCTTCGCCACTTTTTTCAGGATGAAATTGCACCGCCAAAATATTGTCCTTACTTAAAATCGAATTGATTTTTTGACCATAATCGGCATAGGCCAAAACATTATTTTCGTTCTGACAGACAAAATGATATGAATTTGCAAAATAAAAATCCTCATCATCTTTTATGTCTTTAAGAATCGGGTGGCGGTTATTTTTGAGCTTAATGTTATTCCACCCCATATGCGGAACTTTTAAGCCATCATTGGCAGGAATTTTTTCAACCTTGCCATTGATAAATCCAAGACCTTGATGCTCGCCATTTTCATAACCAATACTTGCCAAAACTTGCATACCAACGCAAATACCCAGAAAAGGTTTTTTGTAATTTAAAATTTGATTTCTAAGTTCTGGAATAAAGCCATCTATTGATTTTAATGCCTCCATACAATCACCAAAAGCACCAACACCCGGTAAAATAAAATAATTTGCAGACTTTAAATCCGAGATTTCTTTGGAAACGATAATCTGAAGCGAATTATCAATTTGATTGATGGCATTTATCACCGATTGAACATTGCCAGCTCCGTAATCTATAACAATTAATTTCATGTTTTATATTAATTTAATTTATGCTTTAATCTTAAATTAATAATTAAAATATGGAAATTATTTTTTTATATTTTTGATAATTTGCTCGAAGGCATCTTCATTTTGGATGGATTTTTTGGTAATAATTTGATTAATAAATTTTAATTTTGCCTCGGTAATATTATTGGCAAAGACCATAGCCACTTGCTGATATTTTTTTCGTTTAACTAGGTGATCTATAAGCCATGTTCTTGAATTTAAGGCTATAGCAAAATATAGGGCAATTTGGATTAATAAAATATCAGTTTCAGATATAGGAAACAATGCAATTACCACCGACAAAAGAATGAGCAAAAGAAATTCTCGCCACATGCGGTGATAAAAAAACCATAGCGGATTAAAAATTAAAGCCTTAAATGAAAAGGAATTATCAACTATGATAACATCATCAATCTGATCTTTGTTACCATATTTGATAAGTCCGTTATAAAGCTTCATTGATTAAATCAATTTTTTACTTAAGCCTCTAAAGCTTTCTTAGCTTTTTCGACAATTTTGGCAAAAGTATTTTTGTCATGAATGGCAAGATCAGACAAAACCTTGCGATCCAAATCGATTTTGGCCAATTTTAGACCATTAATAAATTTTGAATATACAAGATTATGCTCTCTTACGCCAGCATTAATTCTTTGAATCCATAAAGAACGGAAATCTCTTTTGCGAGCTTTACGATCTCTATACGCATATCTCAATGCTTTTTCAACTTTTTGTATGGCAACTCTAAAACAGTTTTTGGCTCTTCCTCTGTAGCCTTTTGCCATTTTTAATATTTTTTTGTGACGAGCTTTTTTGGTTACACCTCTTTTTACACGACTCATAATTTCTCCTAATTTTTATATTTAAATGTGTTGCTATTAACGATCATATGGCATTTTGAACTTCAGAATGCTAGCGCTATGACCCTCGGAAAGCGAGGCACTTTTACGAAGATTTCTGATTTGTCTTTGGCTTTTTTTACCAAGATTGTGTCTTTTTCCGGCTTGTTTGTGTTTTAACTTGCCAGTTCCGGTGACGCGAAAGCGTTTTTTTGCACCGCTATTTGTTTTTACTTTAGGCATTTTGAAAATAAATTGCAGAAAAATAGGTAAGATTTACATCTGTTTTAAACCTACAAATCTAGTTAAAATAATTCAAACTTAAAATAAATTTAAATTTGATTTGGTTAATTTTAGTCAAGTAATTTTGAAATTACAAGCACAAAGATTAAAGCCATTTAGTGGTGGGATTGGTAGGGATTGAACCTACGACCAAGACGTTATGAGCGTCCTGCTCTGACCGCTGAGCTACAATCCCACTAAATAACTTCAAAATAAATTATTCAATTTTATTTTATTTTTGCAAGCATCTTTATTGATTATTTTCTTCGCCTTTTGCTTTGGCAACGCCAACCAAGGCAGGACGAATAAGGCGCTCTGCAATCGAATAGCCAGCCTGGATCACCTGAACCACCGACCCCGCCTTAGAGTCAGACTCGATATGAGCAATCGCTTCATGAAAATTATGATCAAAATCTTGATTAAGAGGAAAAATTCTTTTTACATTATTTTTTTCTAAAACTTTTAACAATTCTTTCTGGGTCATTTCAATTGCGGTTGCATAATTTTTTATAAGCGAATTATTTTCGATTTCATTTTTTGGAGAATTTTCTTGAGCCATAAAAAAATTTTCACAGACCACGACTAAATCACTAACAAAGCCAGAAATAGCATATTTTGAAGCTTTGTCGCTTTCTTCGCGAGCTCTTTTGCGAATATTTTCAATTTCAGCCAAATTTCTAAGAAGCTTGTCATTTAATTCGGTATTTTTTTGCTCCAATTCTTGAATTTTATTAATTAAATTTTGTTCATTACCATTGGATTTGTTGTTGCCGTCATGATTTTCAGAAGGATGTTGGGAATTTGCTTCAGAAAATTCTGCATTGTTATTTTGATTATTTTCGGTCATAATTTTAATATTAATTTTATAGTTTTTTTATATTAAAACATTTAATTTTTAAAAAAAAGACTTTCAAGGTTGCAATAAAAAAAAATCTTTATAATTTAGTTATACCTTTAAATTTAATTTTGAAAATATGTTTGATAAAACTCCCGATCTTGCAAATTATTTAGTGCCTATGGTAATTGAACAAACCCCTAAAGGCGAGCGTTCATTCGATATTTATTCTAGACTTTTAAAAGAAAGAATTATTTTTTTATGCGGTCCTGTCAATGACCAAGTATCTTCTTTAATCGTAGCTCAATTGTTATTTTTAGAATCGGAAGATCCAAAAAAAGATATATATTTTTATATCAACTCTCCAGGAGGAGTTGTTACTTCTGGCTTGGCAATGTATGACACTATGCAATATATAACTCCCGATGTCAATACCGTTTGCATTGGACAAGCAGCATCAATGGGGTCTTTATTGCTTTGCGCTGGAGCTGAAGGCAAAAGATTTTGTTTGCCAAATTCAAGAATTATGATTCACCAACCAAGTGGCGGATATCAAGGTCAGGCCACCGATATTGAAATCCACGCTCAAGAAACTTTGGCTCTAAAAAGAAGATTGAATGAAATTTATGCCAAACATACTGGTCAAAAAA
>JALREU010000072.1 GCA_023256705.1 Rickettsiales bacterium | reverse complement strand
TGAAGCAGTTTGTCCTTTGACGACTGCATCTGCTTGAGAAATAATGGCGTTAACTTGCTCGGGTAAAAAGATACCTATGGCTTTGGAATTGCAATATTCAATGCGAATATTCATACCTTCAGTTAAAAAGGGTAGGGCTTCACCGACTAAATCTTTAGAAAAATTAAAGCTCTCAAAATTATCCATATCCATAGCAACAATTTCGTCTTGATCAAAATATTGAAATTGCATATTTTTTTGTTCAACAAAAGCAATATCAACATCTTCGCTTGAGGCGAAGCGGGTGTTAGTTTTGTTGTTGGTGATAATATTTTTCATTTCCACTTGAATATAAGCTCCACCTTTACCGGGTTTTACATGTTCGCGTTTAATTACTTTCCAGAGTTGATTTTGAAATTCGATTACATTTCCTATGCGGATAGAGTTAGCGTTTGTTTTCATATATTTAATAATTTGAAGTGAAGTTATATTTTAAATTAAAAGATAAGGTTTGGGATTTATTTCTGATGCCCGCAGAATCTCGGGCTAAATAAATTTTGTTATTGCTATACATAAAAATATCACCCCTTTTTAAAGGATAATAAGTAAAATCATAAGCTAAACCAGCGTAAAAATTTTCATAAATTTTACCGCCAAAATTAAAACCATAATTATAATATTTCATCTCACGAAATTTTTGCTTATATTCAACTCCCGTTAAATGATGTTTGTCATAATCTATAGCTCTAGCAATTGGAGAGTAATTGGCATAAAAATCAATAGCTAATTTTTTATCAAAAAAATTATTTTTGAAAGCAAATCCAATGAATGGAACGAAGAAATTTTGTTCATAGGAAATTGCGCGAACCCCGCCAAAACTCCCATTAATTTGTCTAAAATTATAAGCGGTATCGGTATTTTGGTTATAAGAAGAATAAATATAGTTTTGGGCATAATCTCGCCATTTAAAACTGTCATAATTATAGCCCAAATTGGCAAAAAATATTTCTTTATAAATATTAAATGATGAAGTTAGTTTGAATTGTTGAATTTTTTGTACCTTTAACTTAGAAATTGAGCGATGGGTCCAATTATTTTCATTGATATTGCCATCATAGCCTTTTCCAAGCCAGTCATAATCATAGATTAATCCGCGTTCACTTCCATGATCAATATTATTTGAATATTTAAAGCCAATGTTAAAAATTTCGGATAATCTGCTATCGAATTTAAAAGATAACATTTTTACATCACGAAGAGACCAATCTAGGTGGCTAATTTTTTTATTGCCACTATAAACGATTTCTTGAGCCTTGCCATTAAGTTTGCCGATTCCAATTTCAAATGAATCATGAAATTTTCTTACCAAATCATTTTGCGGTTCTGGATTTATTACTTGGTTTGAATTAGCTATTGTCTCGGGATTTTTTACAACATTTGAAGATTCGGATTTCTTCTTTTCGGCTTTGGTGGGGTTCTGTGCTTTTGGATTGTTGGTTTTTGCCTCGATATTTTTCAATGGAATTAAAGAAAATGTAAAAGATGCGATTATTAAAAATTTAATTATATAAATTTTGTGCATAATAGATTTCATTAAAATTTGTAACCGAGATTTATTCCAAAACTAGAAAATTTTGAAGAAAGCCCATTGTTATATTTAGAGTTGTCTATAATTTTTACTTTTGATTTGGCTAAATTAATTTTTTGGAAATTATAATTTAAATTTATAGTAAAATTTTTAGAAATTATATTTTCTAGCTCCAGACCTAGATTGAAATATTTGGCATTTTTAAAATTGGTTTTTTGGGTAGTATTTAAATCTCTATCAATTAATCTATTGGCAATTGATGCCCTATTTGAATAGGCTGACGATATTTTGAAATTAGTGATTTTGGCAATTATTGGAAACTTAATTTCAAGTCCAACAAAAGGAATTTTATATTTGGTATTAAAATTACCATTTCTTTTTACTGGGTTTTTGTTGGTAATTACATCAAGAAAACTTCCATTATTGATATTACTAGAAGATATAGTTTGAAAATTATATTCGTTGAAGATTAATTGATTATATCTATATCCTAAATTTAATCTTATATAGTCTTTAAAGACTTGGACGGAAGAAAGAAAATTGAATTCTTTGTAATTATTCGAAGTGGTTGAAAAATATTTCTCAGTAATTTGTTGAGGATTATTTGGATTGGAAGAGTTGTATTGATAAAATTTTGACTTATTAGCGGAATTTAAGGATTTTGAAAAACTCAAATTGGTTCTTAATAATCTAGAAAAAAAATGATTTTCAAGTTCAATTTTTGACATTAAAAGATTTTTAATTTGGTTTTTGTTGGTTTTTGTTAATCTTGAGTTGTTATAAAGATTATAAACATATTCACCATTTAGATTTTCTAGACCAAATTTAATTTGATTATTATTAACTTTTTCCTTAGTTTTCGATGGAATTGGTTGATTCTCATTTTTTGAATTGTCGTTGATTAAATCATTGTGATATTTTTTATTAAAATCATCTTGAACTGGGTTTTTATCGATAATGATAAATTTATCTTCGGAAATATTTTCTTTTTCATAAGAAAGCCAATTAGCGTTTTTTTGATCTCTGTAATAATAATTATTTGGATTTATATCATATTTCTTAGACTCGATTTCCAAATTTTTCTTAATGATTTTTTCATTATTTTGTGTTTGATTTGTATTTTCAGCTGGCTTTTTAAAAGGGTCTAAATCAGCAGAGTTTTCGTTTTTAAAATCGCTATTTTTAACTATTGGTGCTATTTTTTTAACAATCTTTTTTTTAGCTTTTGGTTTTGCAATTTTTGGACCAAAATAATCATTTTTTGGTAAGTTTTTTATTTCAGATTCGTTTGCGGGTGAAGTATTGGTTACAGCTGATGGTTGATTTTGTGCTGGAGCAATTGATGGATTAGAGGGTGCCGGAGCCGGTGCATTGTAGACTGGTGGCGATGGTGGATTTTGAACATTAGCAGTTGGGATTGGAGCATAATTTGGTTTTGGAGCGATTGGCGATGGTTGATTAATTGCTTGCGGGGCTTGGTAAATATTGTTAGGATTTTGAGCTTTTGCTTCTATATTAAATGCTAATAGTTGTGAAATTAAAAAAAAACCAAAAGTAATTAAATTTAGTTTAGAATTTTTATGGTTATTATTAAGAAAAACAGAATTCATGAAATATTTAAAATTAATTAGTTTGCATCAAGTAAATTTAGTGGTTTAGATTTTTAACAATTTCTTCGACAACTTTTTTGGCATCACCAAATATCATCATAGTGTTATCGTTAAAAAATAATTCATTTTCAACTCCAGCATATCCTGGAGCCATTGATCTTTTGATAAAAAATACAGTTTTAGCATTGGCGACTTCAAGAATTGGCATGCCATAAATTGGACTGGCTTTGTCGGTTTTGGCGGCTGGATTGGTTACATCATTGGCTCCAATCACAAAAGCAACATCAGCATTACGGAAATCAGAATTGATTTCTTCAAGCTCGAATACTTTATCGTAATCAATATTAGCTTCAGCTAAAAGCACATTCATATGTCCCGGCATTCTTCCTGCCACTGGATGGATTGCAAATTTAACATTGGCACCAGCTTTTTCAAGGGCTTGAGTCATTTCCGAAACTGCGTGTTGAGCTCCAGCAACTGCCATGCCATAACCCGGAACTATAATAATTGATGAACAGCCTTGCATGATTTGTGAAGCATCTTCGGCACTAGCTATTTTGATGGGTTTTTGCTCTTTGATTTGCGCTTGAGTTGAGTTGTTATTGTCAAGGAAGCCAGAAAATAATACATTCAAGATTGACCTATTCATTGCTTTGCACATGATATAGCTTAAGATGGCTCCACTTGCTCCAACTAAAGCTCCAGTAATTATTAGTAATGGATTATTTAGGGTAAATCCAATTCCGCTGGCTGCCCAACCAGAATATGAGTTAAGCATTGAAACAACCACAGGCATATCGGCACCGCCGACTCCAGCAATTAAAATAAAGCCAATAAAAAAAGACAATAAGGTTAAAATGATGAAAAGAAATTTAGAACCAAAAATACAAAAAGCTATCAATAATACTAAAAGGGCAATTCACAAAATCTGTTTGATGATTTTTTTGGATTTTTAAAGAAGGTAAATTTTGAAGACATGTTCCCGTTAAGTTTTAAAAATGCAATAATTGAGCCGCTAAAAGTAATGGCGCCAATTACAACACCTAGCCCCATTTCAATTTTGCTGGCAAGTTTGATTTTGCCATCATATAAAATGTTGAAAGAATCTGGCATATAAAGGGCTGAAATCGCTATCAAAACTGCGCATAATCCAACGAATGAATGAAAGCCAGCAACTAATTGTGGCATTGAGGTCATTTTTACTTTATTGGCAACAAAATAACCAATTCCACCACCAATAATTATTGCTAAAATTATAAAAAATAAATTATGAACCTGAGGCAAAAATAATGTGGTAATTATTGCCAAAGACATTCCGGCAATCCCAAGGTAATTTCCTTTGCGCGAGGTCTTTGGGGATGATAGACCATAAAGAGATAATATGAAGAATATGGCTGATACAATATAAAAAAAAGTTGCAGTTGATGACATATTAATTTTTATTTTTTGAATTATGGCTTTGATGTGATTAACTTCCCACAATTTTATTAATATTTTTTCTTTAGTCAATAGTTAAAAAACTAAAAAACCTCCGCTTATATTAAAAATAATTTCCGATTTTTTTTGATTCAAAATTACCTATTAAAAAAAATTATTACCATAATTTACAATAATTATCGCCGTATAAATTAAAAAACAATTATTAATAACATGACTAAACTAAAATGTTAAAAAATAATATTAATTTATGAGAAATCCACCGCCAATAGAGCATATAAGTGACTTTGGAGGTCAAGATAGCCTTACTAAAATCGAAGAGGATTTTTTTCGCAGAGAGCTTCCTTAAGATCATATCGATTGCCTTGAAATGCTTATTGAAGACAAGGATTGCGAATTAATTAACCATAAAGTTTTAAATTTCCTGTTGAATCAAGATGAAGCTCCAGAAAATATTAAGGTTTTTTAGAGGTTTTTCTTAAAAAAGCAGATGAGTCTGGTAAAATCGACATGTTTAGAGATTATTCGGGATTGGAATATTCAGGCATTGGAAGTTTTTATTCTAAAAGCTCATATTGGGATAAAGCAATAGTTTCAAAAAAAAGTAAATTTTCAGATATTCTAAAAGATAATAAAATTAACAAATTAATATTTGAATCACTATCTTTTAAATTTTTAACCTACATAAATCATAGGGAAGAATTAGATTTGATAATCAAAGAGCCATGGAGCGACGAATTAATTAGATTTGTAGATGATTCAAAAGAAAAAAACATATTGTTGGACATTTTACTTTTTAATCAAACTTATTCATCTGATCGGACAAATAATAAATTGCCAGAAAATTTTCTTGAATTTGTTAAAAAATTATATGAATACAAAATTAAGAATTCACATAACTTATATTCTGAAAATGTTTTAGCTCAAAATCTTTTTCATTTGCTTGCTATGGCTAATGATGAGGATACAATTATGTATTTTGTTTCTAAATCATCGGCAAAAGAGTTAGAAATGTTAACAAAAGAAGATGATAAAGAATTTTATCCATTAAATTTTTTAAACACGAGCAATACTTGAAAGATATGGCGAAGAAGATTTCAGTGATAGTTTTGTTGAAAAAATTTTAACTCTATTTCAAAATCCAGATGAGCAAATCGATAGTGAGGATTTGCTAACCAAAATTACCAATCAAATTAAAGAAGAATTTGAGAGAAAAATTCAATCAAATTAAAGGCTTGCAGACAAATTGAAAGATTGTTTTTCATTAATTTCTGCAAGACCTTTAAAAATTCAAACTAAATCTAAAGGATCTGAAAAAGGAAATAAACGAGGCGTTGCAAGAGAAGAAAGATCAATTAAATTCGATCATTTTTCAAAATTTAAAGAAAGATGTGATGATAAACTTAAAAAATCTTTTGATGAGTTTTATGAAATTTTTTTAAAACAAGCTAATTGCGATTTATCAAAGGTCAAAGCAATGTCAATTAAGCTCGTAAATGGATTTAGTAAGAAAAAAATTGATTCTAAAAAAGATTTAGAGTTGATTAATAAGGAACTAAAAATTAATTTAAGAAAAGGTGAAGATGAAATGGCTTACTATGAAAATAGAAGAGCTAAACTTTTGAAAAAAATTGGAATTTTATCGGATTTAAAAAAATATGAGAATTTTATAGATGATCTTTATAAAAATGTCGACAATAGTGATAATTTTTTTAAAGCTATGCAAAATAAGGAGCATCAAGAATCATTAGAATTATTTTTGCAAACAATCAACAATCAAAAATTTGAAAGACAATTGCCTTGTTTAGAAATTAGGGGTCAAATGATTAAAAATTTTGAAGCCATTGAAAATAGATATATCAAAAAATGTTTGGAAAAAGAAAAAGGAAGAACGGCCTAAAAAACTAAAATAAATTTAGCACAATATAATTATCCAATTAATTAGATTTTTAATTAAAATTCTATATAAAATTTTATTCATCAAGTTTTAGAGCGGCTAAAAATGCACTTTGTGGAATTTCTACATTGCCAATTTCACGCATTTTTTTCTTACCCTTTTTTTGTTTATCAAGTAATTTTCTCTTACGCGAAATATCGCCTCCATAACATTTTGCGGTTACATCTTTACGCATTGCGGAAACTGTTTCGCGGGCAATAATTTTGCCACCAATTGCAGCCTGAATTGCAATTGCAAACATTTGTCTTGGAATTAAATCTTTGAGTTTAGCGCAAATCGCTCGACCTCTACTTTCGGCTCGAGTTTTGTGAGTAATGAAAGATAAGGCATCAACGCTCTCGGCATTGACCATGATGGTAAGTTTTACTAATTGACTATCTTCATAGCCATCCATTTGCCAATCAAAGCTTGCATAGCCTCTTGAACATGATTTTAAGCGATCATAAAAATCGTAAACAATTTCATTTAAGGGTAGGCGATAAATTAGCATCGCTCTTTCGCCAACATAAGTAAGTTCTTTTTGCACACCGCGTTTTTGGGTGCATAAATCAAGGACCGCACCTAAATATTCGTCTGGAGTCATAATTGTGGCTTTAATCCAAGGCTCTTCCATTTTTTCAATTTTAGTTGGATCGGGCATTTCATGAGCGCTGTGAATTTCAACCATAGAATTATCACGCAAATGGATTTTATAAACCACCGATGGAGCTGTGGTGATCAAATCAAGATCAAATTCGCGCTCTAATCTTTCTTGAACAATTTCAAGATGAAGTAGACCCAAAAATCCACATCTAAAGCCATAACCAAGGGCGGAAGAGGTTTCTGGTTCGTATTCGAAGCTGGCATCATTTAAATGAAGTTTTGCCAAGGCGTCGCGAAATTTCTCAAATTCCGAAGCATCAATTGGATAAATTCCGCAAAAAACTACGGGCTGATTTTGTTTAAATCCCGGTAAGGCTTGAGCATTATCATTATTTGACAAAACTAAAGTATCGCCAACTCTACAATCAGCAACTTGTTTAATTTGGGCATTGATAAAGCCAACTTCACCTGCTTTTAATTCTTCACAAAATATTTTTTTTGGAGTAAAAAAGCCAACCGAATCGACTTGATAAACTGCATTAGTAGCCATCATTTTAATTTTTTGACCCTTCTTTAAAACACCATCAATAACT
>JALREU010000071.1 GCA_023256705.1 Rickettsiales bacterium | reverse complement strand
AAATTTTACCCTCTTTAGCGCGAGGGCTTACACCCCTGCAATAGTTTTTTTCACTAAAATTAATCAAAAAATTAATGTAGGGGTGTAAGCCCGTAAAGCGGTGGAGCTGCGCTGGGCTTGCATTTTTAGCATTTTAAAAATAATTTTTTAGTTAAAATTTAAAAATATTGTTAAATTTTTTTTTAAAAAAAGGTTTGAAATAAAAAAAATTTGGTTGATAATATTGATGCTACCACATTGAAAAAAATAATATGAAAAAATATCAAAATTTGTCTCTCGACAAAATTGCCCAAAAATACCCCTCAAATGATTTTAGTAATCTTGAAGACTCAGAAATTTTCCCCGTCGGAGAGGTTTGCGATAAGATTGGTCTCAAGGTTGAGTTCGTCAAGTTAAAATCAGGAAAATCAGGATATTACAACTCGAATTGTAAAACTATTTTTGTTAATGACGATTATCCTGCAACTAGAAATTTATTTACCATAGCTCATGAAATCGGTCATTATGTTTTGCATGAAGGCTGTCAAAATAGATTTGATGAATATCATCAATATTCTTCGCAAGAATTAATTCGTGAAAAAGAAGCTAATGATTTTGCTGGTGAATTATTGATGCCTCAATATAAATTTGAAAAAATCTTTGAAGAAGCCAAGGGTAATATTCAAAAAATTTCTGATATATTCGGAGTTTCCAATAGAGCTACCGAGGTTAGAGCTTTATGGCTTGGCTTGATCGACAATGTCTAGCAAAATTGATAAAGAACTCTTTGCCAGAAGACAAAAACTTAGAGCAGAACATGAGCACTCTTTAGAATCATATAAAAATTACTGGAAAATATTTTTAATTCGTCCACGCAACTGGCTTATTTTTTAATATTAACTATTTTGTGTGTTGGAAAATATTATGATTGGAATTTTAAAACTGTAATTGAAGTTGTATTTAGCCATATAATCACCGCTATTTTGACTGGTCTAATTGAATATTTTATTTTAAGTAAGAAATAATTTTTTTACAAAATTAAAATATATAATTATAAATAGTTTAAAATTTAATTTTTAAAAATATTACCAATTTACATTAAATTTTTAGATAATATTTTTAAAATCTAATAAAATTTGAATCAGAAATTCTAGTTGTCGATCCACCCTTTACGTTTTAAGAAAAAGTCGTATGAGTCTTCGAAGGTGAAGGTTTTGTTGTCGTCAAAAACCACCAATTTATTGGCAATTTCTTTGAGCATGCCCTCATCGTGCGAAACCATAATTACTGCTCCTTCAAAATTTTTGATGGCGGTTTTAAGTGAGTCACAAGATTCCATGTCGAGGTGGTTGGTGGGTTCGTCAAGAAGCAATAAATTAGTGCCTTTTAGCAAAATTTTTCCAAGCATTACTCGGCTTTTTTCACCACCTGAAAGCACTGAAATTTTTTTGTTAGCAAGATCGCTTGAAAACATCATTTGGCTACAAACTTGGCGAATTCTGGTTTGAGGTAGTCGGTCATCGACTCTTTGCAACTCTTCGTAAATGCTCAAATTTTTATCAAGGCGATCGATATTCATTTGTCCAAAAAAGCCAATTTCCACTTTGCTGTTAATTTTGATATCGCCACGCAAGGGCTGTAAATCTCGGGTTATAAGCTTTAAAAGAGTAGATTTTCCTTTGCCGTTTTTGCCGATAACGCAAATTTTTTCGCCATTGGCAATTTTAAAAGAAAGGTCGTTAATCAAACGCAAATTTGGGTCGTAGCCGAAGCTCAGATTTTCTACTTCAATCAAATTTTCTTTGCTGTTAAAAATTTTGTGATTAAAGCTAAAATCTAAATTTTGAATGTCGTCTAATTTTTCTTTAACATCAATTTTTTCTAACATCTTAACTCTTGACTGAACACGACTGGCTTGGCTTGCCTTGGCACCGAATCTATCAATCCAATCTTGAGTTTTTTGGCGTTGCTTTTCTTCATTTACCCGAGTTTTTTCGTAAATCTCCTCCTCTTGGGCGATTTTTTCACGCACTCCTTTGGTGTTTCCTGGAATTTTTTTAAAACTCTGGCGATGGATAATTAAAGTGTGAGTGATCACCGAATCCATAAAATCGCGGTCGTGAGTGATTAAAATCAACTCGCCATCCCAATCTTTTAAAAATTCTTTAAGCCAGCGGATAGAGTGAATATCGAGGTAGTTAGTTGGTTCGTCAAGCAAAAGCATTTGTGGTTCAACCAGCAATAATTTTGCCAAATTCAATTTTACTTGATAGCCACCTGAAAAATTCTTTGGGTCTTTTTGCAAATCTTCGGGCGTAAAGCCAAGCCCATATAAAATATTTTCCCCTTTCCAGCCTTCATGTTCACGTTCCAAAGGCAAGACTGAACAAATTTCATCAAGAACGGTGGCATGGGTGAAATTGATATGTTGCTCCAAATGCCCAATTCTATAGCCTCGAGGTATTTCTACTGCACCAGAATCTGGCTCTAGTTTTTTTAAAATTAATTTTAAAAAAGTCGATTTGCCACTGCCATTTCTGCCGATAAGTCCAACTTTTTCTCTGGCATTAATAATAAAATTTCCTTCGGAAAAAATTTCTCTTCCAGAAAAACTAATTGATAAATCTTTAGCTCGAATCATGTGTGAATTAATTTTTTAACATTAAAATGGCATCAATCTTTTTTAGAATCATTTGTGAAGAATTGACCTCGTGATTAATTATGGCTTGAGCATTTTGATTAATTGTAAGTGTGGTTGTTGGATTTTGCAATAATTTTAAAATGGCTTCAAATAATTCTTCGGAATTTTTGACAATTATTGCTGCATTTTTTTGGTGTAAATCTTGATATAAATCATAAAAATTAAAATAATTATCGCCCGAAATTACAGCACAATCAAGTTGGATTGCCTCAATTGGATTGTGACCGCCAACCTTAGATAATGAACCGCCAATAAATGCAAAATCAGCAATTTTGTAAAAATTTCCAAGTTCGCCAAAGCTATCGACCAAATAAAATTCATGATCATTTTCGATTTTTTCATTCAAACTACGAATGGCAAATTTTTGTGAAGTAAAAAGTTCGATTACTTTTTTGCTTCGAGCAGGGTGGCGTAGGGCGATGATGGTTAGTAAATCTGGGAAGTGTTTTTTAAGTTTGTGGTGAGTTTTGATGACAATTTCTTCTTCGCCTTCATGGGTTGAGGTGGCTAAAAATATTGGTCTAGAGCCGATATTTTGTATAAGTTTAGAAACTTCGTTTTCATTGACGCAAAGTTTTTTACTTTGAATTTTCAAATTACCTTCATATAAAATATTATTATTTGTTAAATTGCTGAAAATATTTTTATCTTTTGAGCTTTGCACAAATATTAGTGAAAAATAATCAAAGATGTTAAATCCTAATTTTCTTAATTTTTGCCAATTTTTTGCCGATTTTTCTGACATTCTGGCATTTACTAAAAAACATAAAACTCCAGATTTTTTAGATAAGCTTATGATATTTGGCCAAATTTCCGATTCCACTAAAATGATGCAACGAAAGCGCCAATATTTTAAAAATTTTTTGATTATAAAATAACTGTCAATCGGTAAAAATTGATGAATTACTCTTTGTGTGTAAAATGGATTTTGTTGGATTTTATCGCCAATAATTTTGGCGGAAGTTGTGGTGGTTGATGTTAATAAAATATTGATATTTGGTGCATAATTTAAAATTTCATCAATTAAAACCCAAGCCGAATTTGATTCCCCAACACTAACGGTGTGAATCCAGATTAGTTTAGAATTTTCGGATTTAAAATTGTTAGGGGTGAAGATTTTGGTAATGGCAAATCTTTCAAGAAATCTAGTGGGATGCTCTTTATTCTTAGATTTACGAAGTAAAATTATAATTATTAAAATCGGCAAAATTATTACCGAAAAAAATTGATAAAAAATTAATAAAAATTTTTCACAAAAACTTTTAAAACAATTCATTTCAGCCCTCCGGCCTTGGCAATAAAAAATTTTTTTAAGGAAGGTAATAAATTAATTGCACCAAGTCCGATATTTCTGCCATATCGAATAGCTACGCTTTTACTTTCAAAAATATTGTTGAGTAAATCGGTGGCAATCGCCATTTTTTTGGCATCATTTCTGGCATTTTTTTGATATTGTTGTATTAAATTCTCGTCATTGATTTTTAGACCATTTAAAAGATTTTGTGTCAATAATTTTTGCAAAATTTTGATACTATTTATGGCTAAATTATAGCCTTGACCAGCAATTGGATGTATTGCGCAAGCCGAATCGCCGATAAATAAAATATTGTGATGATAAAATTCATCTGCCAAAACTAAATTTAGCGGATATGAAAATTTTTCGGAAATTATTTTAATTTTACCCAAACAATTTTCCGATTTTTTTTGAAGCTGTTGTATGAAATTTTCTTCATCAATTTTGTTGAGGACCTCAAAAAAATCATCATTATTAATCCATACAATCGAAGATTGATGTGGATCTTGAAGTGGCAAAATGGCAAGTGGACCATTGCTAATAAAGCGTTCAAATGCAATATTGTTATGAGGAATCTGGTGAGAAATTTTAAAAACTAGCGCAGTTTGATGATAATTTTTGATTTTGGTTTTGATTTTATAAAGTTCGCGGAGCTTAGAAAATCTTCCATCGCATGCCAAAATTAATTTGGAATTAATAAGTTTATTGTCATTTAAAATAATTTGTGAAAAATTATCAAAAAAATTAATGTCAGTATAAAAATTTGGTGAAAAAACCTCGATGTTTTTTTGTAATAGAATTTGTTTTTTTAAGGCTTCAAAAATGAAATGATTTTCTATGATTAGCCCCATTTCCTTATCGCTATCATCAAGTTCTGAGCTTAAAAAATCAAGGAAGATTGGCGATTTATAATCGGTAATTTTAATGTCGGTAATTTTGCCAGCTACCGAAAATAAATCTTGATAAATATCGATTTCTTGAAATAAATTCAATGAGGATTTTGAAATGGCAAAAGCTCTGCCATCGCTTTGCCTGCTATGTTTGAAAATTTCTTGTTTATCAATTATAGCAATTTTAATCTCTGGTGAGATTTTGGCTATGGCGAGGGCAGATGTCATGCCTGCGAATGAACTACCGATTATGGCGATGTCAAAATCAAGTGCGTTCATAAGCAAAATTTATTTTCCTTGATAAATCTTAATAATATTATCAAGCATTCTAAGAGCTTCTTCGCGTGGACGCTGGAAGGTATTGCGACCAATGATAGAACCATTGGCTCCACCCTTATAAATTTGACGAATTTCATTATAAATATCTTCTTCGCCCTTCGCATTGCCACCTGAAAATACTACAATTCTGCGACCGCTGAAAGCAGTTTTCATGACATGTTTGACCCTTTCTTCAAGAGTGTTCATCGGGATTTTTACCTTTTCATAAACTTTAATAGCCTCAAGATTTTCAAGGGCTTGAGTCGGTGGTTTTACCTTAATAATATGAGCTCCAAGCATGGCTGCGATATGAGTTGCATAAGCGCAAATATCCATGGCAGTTTCGCCGATTTTTGATAAGTCGCCACCGCGAGGATATGACCAAATTACTACAGCTAAACCATTGGCTTTGGCTTCTTCGGCTAAGGCTGAAATTTCTTCGAACATATCGAAGGCAGCATCAGAACCTGGGTAAATCGTAAAGCCGATGGCGCTACAACCAAGACGAAGCGCATCTTTTATAGAAGCAGTTGTGGCTTGATGCGGAGCGGTTCCGCCATTATGTAATGAATTTGAAGAATTAACTTTTAATATGGTTGGGATTTGTCCAGCAAAGCTGTCAGCTCCGGCTTCAATCATGCCAAGAGGGGCGGCGTAGGCGTTAAGTCCAGCATCAATTGCTAATTCAAAATGATAATGCGGGTCATAGGCATCTGGATTAACAGCGAAACTGCGATCTGGTCCATGTTCAAAACCTTGGTCAACAGGCAAGATAACCATTTTGCCAGTTCCAGCTAATTTTCCGTGCATCAAGATTCGAGCTAAGTTAGCTTTAGTTCCGGGATTATCGCTTTCATAAAAAGAAAGGATTTTTTTTACATTTGGAGAAATTTTCATAAAAGAAATAATTTAAGTTTTTATTATTTAAAAATTTTGCCATAAAATTTTTGGTTGGTCAAGTTTTAAATAAAATTTTTTTCTTTAAACTTAACTTGAAATTAAATATAATTTTAAATATAATTTTTAATAAAATTAATAATTTTACAAAATGTCGTTTGATATCAATATAATTAACCAAAATAAAATTGAAGCGTTAAACTCAATTCGAAATCTTCACCAAATTTCCCCGAGTCAACTTCTTGCTTTTGAAAATTTTGTTGCCGATTTACTTAACGAAAACCAACTTTATAATTTTATCGGCAAATCCACCATTAACGATATTTGGCATCGCCATATTCTTGACTCTATTCAATTGGTCAAGCATCTTAATAATTTTACCGATAAATTTGCCGACTTTGGCTCAGGCGCAGGATTTCCGGGGGTTATTTTGTCAATTGCTGGGGTAAAAGAAATTCACTTAATTGAAAAAGCTTTTCGTAAAGCGGATTTTTTGCGTAAAATAAAAAATATTTCGCCAAATAAAATTTTTGTTCATCAAAAAAAACTTGAAGAAATTACAAATTTAAAATTTGATTGCATTGTGTCGAGAGCATTAGCGCCTCTCGATAAATTATTAAATTATTGCAATATTTTTCTTGAGCCAAATGGTTATTGTTTATTTTTAAAAGGCAAAAATTTACCGCAAGAAATTGCTTTGGCAAAGCAAAATTTCAATTTTACTTTTGAGTTATTTCCAAGTATCACTAATAAAGAAAGTAATATCATTAAAATCACCAATCTATCAATTTTAAAATAGGAGAAAATATGTTAATCGGAGTTCCAAAGGAAATTAAAGATCATGAATATCGTTGTGCAACTACCCCATCGGGAGTTCGTGAATTAGTTGAAGCGGGCAACCAAGTTTTGGTTCAAAAAAATGCTGGGCTAGCAATTGACTTTACTGATCAGCAATATCGTGAAGCGGGTGCAAAAATTGCCAATGATGCGCAAGAAATTTATGAAAAATCCGAGATGATTCTTAAGGTTAAAGAGCCACAAAAATCGGAGTGTGAACTTATCAAAAAACAGCAAATTATTTTTTCTTATTTGCATTTATCGGCCGAACCAACTTTAACTAAAAATTTGTTAAAATCTGGTTGCAGAGCTATTGCTTTTGAAACTGTAACCGCAAATGATAGATCTCTTCCGCTTCTTGCGCCTATGAGTGAAGTTGCTGGAAAATTATCGATTCAAGCAGGAGCTAGAGCCCTAGAAAAATCTCAAGGTGGACGCGGAGTTCTTCTTGGTGGAGTTCCAGGGAGTAAAAAGAGCAAAGGTGGTAATTATCGGCGGAGGTGTTTCTGGAACAAACTCAGCAAAAGTCGCTATTGGTATGGGTGCGGAGGTTGTTATTCTCGACAAATCTTTAGCACGCATTCGTTATTTATGCGATATTTTTGGCAATAGTGCTTCGGTTTTATATGCATCAATTGAAAATATTGAACAAAATATTTTAGATGCAGATTTAGTAGTTGGAGCAGTTTTAATTCCGGGGGCATCGGCACCAAAATTAGTAAGCAAGGAAATGGTAAAAAAAATGAAAAAAGGGGCGGTAATGGTAGATATTTCTATCGACCAAGGTGGTTGTTTTGAAACCAGTAAGCCAACTTCTCATAGCAATCCAACTTATG
>JALREU010000070.1 GCA_023256705.1 Rickettsiales bacterium | reverse complement strand
ATGCTCGAGTTTTAATCTTTGTCTTTCAAGGTTCAATTTTTCTTTTTTGTTATAACCAACTTCTGTGTCAGCAAGTTGCTCTTCAACTTTTTTGAGAGTTTTTATTGATTGAGAAACAGTTTTCCAGTACGTAAGCATTCCACCTAACCAACGAAAATTGACATAATATTGACCTGATCTTTTGGCAGCATCAGCAATTGGCTCAATTGCTTGTTTTTTAGTGGCAATAAATAAAATTCTACCATTATTTTTGGCGATTTCTTTAACAATTTTTAAGCTTGTGTGAAGCATTTGGGCGGTTTTGTTAAGATCAATAATGCTCACGCCATTTCTACTAGTGTGAATATATTTTGCCATTTTTGGATTACGACGCATAGTTTTGTGACCGAAGTGAAAACCAGCTTCAATAAGTTGACGGATGCTAAATTGCGGAAGTTCTTGTTTTGACATATATTTAAAAATTTGGTTTGTTACCAAATATCAACGAAATTTATTTAATTTTTAAAAAACAAAGTTTTTTGAATTCTTCTTTCCCGAGGGTCGAAGACCATTAAATAAACACCAAAATGTTAATATTTGTGGAATTTAAAATTGAGATTTTGATTAAACATCAAAATTTTCTTGGCAAATATTTTAATTATAAAAAAAACAATTGCAAATATTTTTTTCCCCTTAAAAAATCTGCTACTAATCTTTAAGAAGGTCATCTAGTTGATTAATATAGCCAATAATTACATTTAAACCCGATTGCCAAAAATCGCTTTTAGAAATATCCAAACCAAATGGCTCAAGCATTGCTTTATGATGCTTAGTTCCTCCAAGCTCAAGCATTTGTATATATTTTTTATCAAAATCTTTAATTTTATTTTGTTGATAAATTCCATATAATGAATTTACCAAGCAATCACCAAAGGCATATGAATAAACATAAAAAGGCGAATGAATGAAATGTGGAATATAACACCAAAAATATTTATAACCATCATCAAAATTAAATGCCGAACCCAAACTTTCTTTTTGCACCTCAAGCCAATAATTATTGATTTCATCAAGGGGTAATTCATATTTTTTGCGAGCATTATGTATTTTGCTTTCAAAATCCAAAAATGCGATTTGGCGAACCACCGTATTAATCATATCTTCAATTTTATTGGCAATAATTATGCGTTTTTTTTGCGGGTTTTTTTCATTATTTAAAATTTTTTGAAACACCAATTGCTCTCCAAAAACCGAAGCAGTTTCCGCTAATGTTAACGGGGTTTGAGCCATTAAATGTCCTTGCTTTCTTGCCAAATATTGATGAATGCCGTGACCAAGCTCGTGAGCAAGGGTCATAACATCGCGAGTTTTCCCTTGAAAATTCATTAAAATATAAGGGTGAACATCAGGCACACAAGGATGCGAATAGGCTCCAGAGTCTTTACCGGCAACAACTTTTGCATCAATCCAATTATTATCAAAAAATTTTTTGGCAATTTGTGCCATTTGCGGGTTAAATTCTTGATAGGCATCTAGCACTAAATTTTTGGCATCATCCCATGAAATTTTTTCATTATCTTTTGAAAAAAGTGGGGCACCGCGATCATAGAAATCAAGCTTTGGTAAATTTAGAATTTTAGCTTTTAATTGATAATATTTGTGTGAAATATTTGCATAATTATCTTTAACATTTTCAATTAAGGTTTCGACAATTTTATCTTCAACAAAATTGGTTAAATTTCGTGGTGAAATCGGATTTTTAAAGCCTCGATATTGGTCAATTATGGCTTTATCTTTGGCCAAAATATTGGTAATAAAAGCAAATAATTTCGCATTATTGCCAAAAGTTTCGATAATTGATTGTCCAGCTTTTTGGCGAATATTTCTGTCGGTATTTGACAATAAATCAAAAGTTTCTTGCGAATTTAATGATTTATTTTCGTAAGAAAATTTTAAATTATTGATAGTTTCGTCAAAGAGACGAACAAAAGCCGAGCGAGAAGTTATATCTTTTTCAAGGGCAAATTTTTCAAGTTCTTTAGAAAGTTGATAAGGTTTAAAAACTCGTAAATCTCGCAAAAAAGGTTGATAAAATTTTAAGGAATTATCGGCAAATAAATCATCAAATTTTTTATTTGATATTTCATTTAATTCTAGGCAAAAAAACAAAATTTTATTTTCTAAATCATTAATTTTTTCCGAAGTATTTTGATAAAAATTAATGTTATCTTGATTGGATAAATCGCTTGAATAAACCAAATATGAATAGGTAGAAATTTTACTGATTTTTTGAGATATTTCTTCATAATTTTTGATTGCTTGCAACAAATCTTTGGCAGAAATTTTGTCAATTTTATTTTGATATTTTTCAACAAAATCATCACATTTTTTATTAATTATTTTGAAATCCTTAGTAATTTCCTTATCCGAAATTGAGTTGTATAAATCAGTCAAATCCCATGTTGGCAATGATTCATTGCTAAATTTTTTTGAAGTCATTTGTCAAAAATTAATGTTTAAAATGTCTTGAAGTAATAAAATACAAGGCGATACCGAGTTCGTCAGCCTTATCAATTACCTCGCCATCGCGCATTGAGCCAGCAGGAGCAATTACAGCTTTGACTCCATATTTATGAGCTATTTCGATATTATCGGCAAATGGAAAAAAAGCGTCGGAAGCCAAATAAGAGCCTTTGGCGTTATCAATAATTTTTTCGCCATCAAAATAATTTTGAGCTTTTTTGCACGCAATTTCTGAGGAGTCAACCCTGCTAGTTTGACCAACTCCAAGCCCAAATGTTTGTAAATTTTTAACGACTACAACCGCATTAGATTTCACATGCTTACAAACTCTCATGGCAAAAATTAATTGCTCCATTTCATAATCATTAATGGCTTTTTTTGAAACCAATCTTATGTCATTTACACTAAAATCAATATGGTCTTGATCCTGAACCAAGAACCCTCCAGAAATAGTTTTTACTTGACGATGAGTGTTTTTTTGATATTTTGAAATCAAAACTCGTAGGTTTTTTTTACTTGCCAAAATTTCACGCGCACTATTAGTAATACTTGGAGCAATGATGACTTCGTAAAACATTTTTGCAAGTTCATTGGCGAGTTCATCATTAATTTCATTATTTAGGGCAACGATTCCGCCAAAAGCACTTTTTGGATCGCAAGCAAGAGATTTTTTATAAGCATCAACGATATTAGAAGACGAAGCCACTCCACAAGGATTGCCATGTTTAATGATTGCTGATGAAGGCTGACTAAATTCTAGAATCAATGCCAAAGCACTTTCAGCATCATTATAATTATTGTAACTTAATTCCTTACCTTGAATTTGAATTGAATTTACAATCCCAAAATCAATATTTTCAACTTTATAAACTTCGGCAAATTGGTGAGAATTCTCGCCGTAACGCAATTTTTGTTTTAAACTTCCAACCAGAGAAAAATTATCGTGATTGAACCAATTGGCGATTGCTAAATCATAATCTGCAATATTTTTGAAGGCAATTGAAGCCATCTTTTTTCGAAATTCAAATGAAGTATGATTTTGATTTTGCTGAAGTTCGGCAATTAATTCACTATAATTATTTGGCGAAGTAATTACAGTTTTGAAAGCAAAGTTTTTTCCAGCTGAACGCACCATAGCAGGACCGCCAATATCAATATTTTCGATGATTTTTTCTTCATCTAAAGTGCTGGCAACGGTTTCTTTAAAAGGGTATAAATTAACGATTAGCAAATCAATCGAAGAAATATCATTTTCCTTAGCTTCTTTATTGTGTAATTCGCTATTATTAATGCCAAGCAATCCACCATGAACCTTGGGGTGAAGGGTTTTTAAGCGACCTTCCATAATTTCAGGAAAATTGGTAAATTGTGAAATTTCAATTGCTGGTATATTGTTTTGTTTAAGCAAATTATAGGTGCCACCAGTTGAAATTATTTCGATATTATTTTTATGTAAAAAATTTGCCAAATCCACCACCGATTCTTTGTTAGAAACTGATATTAAGCAACGAGAAATTTTTTGTAAATTAGGCATTATTTAGAAATTTTTAGATTAATATGTTTTAAAATTAAGTCAAAAGTTTGAGCAATTGTTAGGTCTCCATTGTCAATAAATATTGCATCATCTGCAATTTTTAAAGGAGCAAACTCTCGATTCAAATCATTGGCGTCACGGTCTTTTAGCTGTTGTAAAATTTGTGAATATTCGATTAAAGGTGAGCTGTCTTTAAGTTGCAAATAGCGTCTTTTGGCGCGAATTTCGACATTTGCTGTAATAAAAAATTTAAAATTCGCTTCAGGACAAATTACCGTTGTAGTATCTCGACCATCAAGAACGCAACCCAAAGAGTTTTCTTTGACGAAATTTTTTTGATAATCCAATAAATCATTTCTTAAACGCGGATTTTGAGCAATTTTTGAAGCCAACTGCCCACAATTTTCAAGAAATAATTTTGGATTTTCTAAATCTTTATATTGCAATTTTAAGGCAATTTCTGGCAAAAATTTATCCAAATCTTCAATGGCAATTTGCTGAACTTGCATTTGTAAGGCAATCGCTCGATATAAGGCTCCTGTATTAAGATAAGCAATATTAAAATGATCAGCGATTTTTTTGGCAACAGTCCCTTTGCCCGAAGCCGATGGACCATCAATGGCAATAATAATTTTAGCGTTAGAATTATTTGACATCATTATTTGAAATTTGTTAATTACCATAAAAATCATATAAAAAAAATTAAAAATTACAATTAATTATTTGAAATTTTTGGATTTGATTTTTAAGGATAGCACTATAAAATATGCGAAAATTTTTTAATTTAACCAACAAAATATGAAAGGCATTATTCTTGCTGGTGGCAGTGGAACTCGCTTGGCGCCATTAACTCAAATTATTTCTAAACAACTATTACCAGTTTATGATAAGCCAATGATTTGTTATCCGCTGGCAACATTAATGAATATCGGAATTACCGAAATTTTAATTATTTCAACCCCAGAAGATACTGGAAATATTGAAAAATTTTTAGGTAATGGCGAAAAATTTGGCATAAAATTATCATATGCCATTCAACACCAACCCAAAGGCATTGCTGAGGCATTTATTGTTGGCGAAAATTTTATTGGCAATGATAATGTTTGTTTGATTTTGGGTGATAATATTTTTTACGGGTCAGATTTTAATTCCGAAAATTTTCAACATTATTTAAATGCTTTAGAAGAGAAAAATACTGATGCCTATATTTTTGCTTATCAGGTTTCTGACCCAGAAAGATATGGTGTAGTTGAGCTTGATGGAAGCAAAAAAATGGCTTTATCGATTGAAGAAAAACCCACTCAACCAAAATCAAATTGGGCAGTAACTGGATTTTATATTTACAATAATGAAGTAGTAAAAATTGCCAAAAACCTAAAACCTTCAGCCCGAGGCGAGCTTGAAATTACCGATGTCAATAAAGTTTATTTGACACAAGGAAAATTAGGGATAATTAAGCTTGGACAAGGTTTTGCATGGCTAGATGCCGGAACCCCAGATTCGCTTTTGGATTCAGCTAAATTTATTCAAACCATTGAAAAACGCCAAGGTTTGAAAATTGCCTGCCTTGAAGAAATTGCCTTTAAACGAGGATTTATCAATAAGGAGCAAGTTTTAAAACTTACCGAAAATTACAAAAAAAATTCCGATTATCGTAAATATTTAGAAACAATTTTTTCTCACGATATTTAAAATGTCTTTAAATCCAAAACTCTCCATAATTATCACCACTTTCAACAGCTCAAAAGTGATTTTGCAATGCCTAAATAAAATTAACCTAGATTTATGTACGGTTTTTGTAGTTGATAATAACAGCAAAGATGACACTGTAAAAATAATTGAAGAAAATTTTTCAAATAAAATCACCATTATTAAAAATCAAAAAAATCTAGGCTATGGGCGCGGCAATAATTGTGCATTAAGGCAGGTGCAAAGCGAATTTGCCATGATTCTTAACCCAGATGCCTTTATTTTTTCTAAAGATATCGAACTTATCTTACAAACTTTAAATCAAAATCCAGAAATTGCAATTTGCGCTCCGCTTTTGCTAAAGAAATATCCATTTGAACAAAAGGATTTTGACGAAGAAATTAAGGTAGTTAAAAAAAATTTGCGAAGCCAAGAAAATGGTTTCATATCAGTAAAATATATAATTGGCGCCTGTTTGATTTTACGAATGAGTTTTTTTCAAGAAGTTGGATTTTACGATGAAGAAATCTTTTTATATTACGAAGATGATGAAATTTGCCACCGCGTAATTGCCAATAACAAAATTTGTGCAATCAACGCCGAAGCCTTCGCTTATCATATCGGGCAAGGGTCAAGTGGCAAAAATTATCGCAATTTATATCGAAGATTTTGGCATCGTTCTTGGTCAAAATTCCATTGGAAAGAAAAGGTCAAAGGACCAACTAACTCTCATTTTTCGGCATTTAAACTGGTCATTTCCTTTACTTTGCAAACCTTATTTTACATTTTTATTTGGAAGCCCGAAAAAATTATCATTAAAATCGCATCAATAGTTGGAACTATATCTTATTTAATTGGCTTAAAAGCTTTTGATAAAAATGATAATCCGCGAGGGTAAATGACAAAAAAACTTACCATTATAATCGTAACTTTTAACAGCGAACATATAATTCGAAAATGCTTATCATCATTTAATGTCAATGATTATGAGGTAGTTGTTATAGATAATAATTCTAGCGATAACACCACTAAAATTATTGCCGAAGAATTTTCCAGCGTAAAAATTTTAGCTCAAGAAAAAAATTTGGGCTTTGGTAGGGCTAATAATATTGCTTTAAGACAATGCCAAACGCCTTTTGCACTAATTTTAAATCCGGATGTTTTAATTCGTAATCAAGATTTAGAAAATGCCATTTTGCAATTTGAAAATAATCCTGAAATTGCCTTGGCTTCTCCAAAAACTCTTGATTCTCATAATTTTGATGAAGCAAAAACATCGAGCGAAATTCAAATTACTTACCAGCATTTTATTGTCGGTGGAATAATGTTTATCAACATGAAAAATTTACAAAAAATTGGTTTATTTGATGAGGATTTTTTTATGTTCACCGAAGATTCGGATTTGTGCGACCGCGCTGTTAACTTAGGATTTAAAAATGCAATTTTTCATAATAGTTTTGCCATTCATCTCGGCGGAAATTCTAGCAAAAAAACTCTAAAAACTATTTATCGAAGGTTCTGGCACTTGGGCTGGTCAAAAAGCAAATATCGTAGAAAAAGAAAAAATTTATTTAACTTCATAAAAGCAACAATTAGGCTAGTTTTGCAATATTTTTTTGAAGGAATTTTTTATTTTATCATTGGCAAAATCGAAAAATCCATTGGCAAATTTGCTTTTTGCTTTGGCTGTTTTGCCAATCTAATCGGCCTCAAAGCCTTTGATAAAAACGAAAATCCTCGTGGTAATTTAAACTTTTTTTCATAAATATGACAATTAAAATTTCAGTAATAATTTCAGCCTATAATCATGAAAAATTTATTGCCAAAGCTATTGAAAGCGTTTTAAATCAAAGCTTTAAAGATATAGAGTTAATAATTACCGACGATAATTCAACTGATCGCACCGCAGAAATTATTAATAAATATCAAGATTCCCGCATAATTTTTTCCAAAAATACGCAAAATTTTGGAATGGTAATAAACACCAACAACTCAATCAAAAAGGCTCAAGGCGAATATATTGCTATATTAAATTCTGACGATTTTTGGGAACCAAATAAATTACATAAACAAATTGATTTTATGCAACAAAACCCAAATTGTTATTTATGTTTTACATTAGCAAATATGGTTAATGATGATGA
>JALREU010000006.1 GCA_023256705.1 Rickettsiales bacterium | reverse complement strand
TATTTAAAAAAAATATTAATAAAGAAAATTTTAATAATATTAAAATTTCCTTAGCTAGTCCTGAAAAGATTAAATCTTGGTCATTTGGTGAAATTAAAAAACCTGAAACCATTAACTATAGAACATTTAAACCTGAAAAAGATGGATTATTTTGTTCTAGAATATTTGGACCAGTCAAAGATTACGAATGTTTATGCGGTAAGTATAAACGTATGAAATTCAGAGGAATTATTTGCGAAAAGTGCGGAGTAGAAGTTACTAAAGCAAATGTAAGACGTGAACGAATGGGTCACGTAGAACTATCAACGCCAGTTTCTCATATTTGGTTTTTAAAATCATTGCCATCAAGAATTAGTACGATTCTTGGAGCGACTTTAAAATCAGTAGAAAAAGTAATTTATTTTGAATCATTTATCATTGTTGATAGCTTAATGACACCTCTTAAAGAAGGTGAAATTATCAGTGAAGAAGAATATGAAAAACTTCAACAAGAACATGGATATGGAAGCTTTGTTGCTGAAATGGGGGCTGAAGCTGTTCAAAAAGTTTTAAGAAAACTCGATCTGAAAAAAATCCAAATCGAATTGCGTGAAGAGTTGCAAACTATTAACTCTGAGATGAAAAAAGAAAAAACCATTAAAAGATTAAAGCTAGTTGAGCAATTTTTGGAATCAACCGATAACAAACCTGAATATATGATTATGCAGGTTTTACCAGTTATCCCACCTGATATTCGTCCTTTGGTTATGCTTGATGGTGGAAGATTTGCCACTTCGGACTTAAATGAATTATATCGTAGAGTTATTAACCGTAACAATCGTTTAAAAAGATTGCTAGAGCTTGGAGCGCCTGACATTATCATTAAAAACGAAAAGAGAATGCTACAAGAATCAGTAGATGCATTGCTTGATAATGGTCGCTCTGGTGCTGTGGTTAAAAATTCAAATAAAAAACCGTTTAAATCTTTAAGCGATATGCTTAAAGGTAAGCAAGGTCGTTTCCGTCAAAACTTACTTGGAAAAAGAGTCGATTACTCAGGAAGAAGCGTTATTGTAGTTGGTCCAGAATTAAAATTGCACCAATGTGGTCTTCCAAAAAAAATGGCGCTCGAATTATTCAAGCCATTTATTTATGCCAAGCTTGAACTTTATGGAAAATCTCCATCAATCAAAGTTTCCAAGAAAATGGTTGAGTCTGAACGCCCGGAAGTTTGGGATATTTTAGATGAAGTGATCAAAGAGCACCCAGTTTTATTAAACCGTGCGCCAACTCTTCACCGCTTAGGTATTCAAGCGTTTGAGCCAATTTTAACTGAAGGAAAAGCTATTCAATTGCACCCGCTAGTTTGTTCTGCGTTTAACGCCGACTTCGACGGTGACCAAATGGCGGTTCACGTTCCATTATCTATTGAAGCGCAGGTTGAAGCTAGAGCCTTGATGATGTCAACTAACAATATTTTGAGTCCAGCAAATGGAAAGCCAATTATTGTTCCATCGCAAGATATTATTCTTGGATTGTATTACATAACTATGGAAGCCAAGGATTTTGCCACTTCAAAGGCTATTCCTATTGCCGATGAATATGAGTTAGAGCATGCGTTAAATAGCGATGTAATAAATATTCATGACAAAATTCTATATCGTTACATAATTCCAAATGCAGATGGCGAAAGAGAAAAAGTTCGTATCGAAACTACAGCAGGAAGAGTATCGCTTTACAATGCGCTTCCAAATGCCATGAAAGGAAATTTTGCAGTAGTAAATAGAGTGATGAACAAAAAGGCTGTAACAAATCTAATCGACACGGTTTATCGTAATTGTGGACAAAAGGAAACCGTTATGTTTTGCGATAGAATTATGTCTTTAGGCTTCAAAAACGCTTGTATCGCTGGAATTTCTATCGGTAAAGATGATATGATTATTCCAAAAGATAAGCAAAATTTTATTGCCGAATCGCTTGATAAAGTTAAAAAACTTGAAAAACAATATCGTGACGGTTTAATCACCCCAGGTGAGAGATATAACAAAGTCGTCGATGAATGGACTGGTTGTACAAGCAGAATTTCGAAAGAGATGATGTTAAAAATTTCTGCATTCGAAAAGCCAGTGAGCGCCAACTCAATCTTTATGATGGCAGATTCAGGAGCTAGAGGTTCTGAAAACCAAATTAAGCAGGTAGCGGGTATGAGGGGTTTGATGGCAAAGCCATCTGGTGAAATTATTGAAACACCGATCACTTCGAATTTTAAAGAAGGTTTAAGTGTGATGGAATATTTCATTTCTGCCCACGGTGCTAGAAAAGGTTTGGCCGATACTGCTTTGAAAACAGCAAATTCAGGTTACTTAACTCGTCGTTTAGTTGATGTTTCGCAAGATTGTATTGTAGTAGAAGATGATTGCGGAACTCATAATGGTTTATTAATTGAGCCTGTGATTGATGATGGTAGAATTATAGTTTCTCTTGCCGAAAATTGCTTAGGTAGAGTTCCTCTTGAGGATGTAAAATCACCATCTGGAAAAATAATTGTCCATGCTGGCGAAATGATTGATGAGGCAATTGCAGATGAAATTGATAAGGCAGGCTTGAAATCATTAAGAGTTCGTTCAGTTTTAACTTGCGAAAGCAAAGAAGGTGTTTGTGTAAAATGCTATGGTCGTGATCTTGCAACTGGAAATATTGTAAGTATTGGTGAAGCGGTCGGCGTTGTTGCTGCTCAATCAATCGGTGAACCGGGAACACAGCTTACAATGAGAACTTTCCACATTGGTGGTGCTGCACAAAGAGGTGCTGAACAATCTTCGATTTCCGCTGTTCTTGATGGTAAGGTTAAATTTAACGAAAAATCAACCATTTTAAATCGCGAAGGAAAAATTATTGTTATCACTAGAAATTCAGAAATTACTTTAGTTGATAATGAAGGTAATGAATTGCATCGATATAAATTACCTTATGGTGCAGTGATTACTCGCAAACATAATGCATCAATTAAAAAGGGAGAACATATTGCTGAATGGGATCCTTACAATATTCCTGTAATTGCTGAGTGCGACGGAGCCATCAAATATAATGATTTGGCTGAAAATGTTTCACTTCGTGAAAAAATTGAAGAGTCAACTGGAGTTTCGACAAAAATTGTTATGGATTGGAAACAATATTCAAAACAAGATTTAAAGCCGAGATTATCAATTATGGTTGGTAATGAAGCTCAAAAAGAATATTCAATGTCAATTGGAACAATTATCGGCGCTTCAAATGGTGAAGAAGTTAAAGCGGGCGATGTTATTGCTCGTATTCCAAAAGAATCTTCTAAGACTCGCGATATCACTGGCGGTCTTCCAAGAGTTGCCGAGTTGTTTGAAGCTCGCAAGCCTAAAAATGCTGCGGTAATGAGCGAAGTCGATGGTAAAATTGAGTTTGGTAAAGATTACAAAACTAAACGCAGAATTATCGTTCGTCCAGATGATGCCTCTAAAGAGCCAATCGAATATAGTATTTCTAAAATCAAACATTTATTTGTTGGCGAAGGTGATTCGGTTAAAAAAGGCGATGTATTGGTCGATGGTAATTTAGTTCCTCACGATATTCTTAAAATTCAAGGAATGCAAGCTTTCACCAACTATATGGTAAATGAAGTACAAAAAGTTTACCGTATGCAAGGTGTAAAAATCGACGATAAACATATCGAGGTTATCATTTCAATGATGTTAAAGCGTGTTGAAGTTACAAATTCTGGCGACACCACTTTACTTGCGGGTGAATATGTCGATCGCGATGTATTTGAAGCGGTAAATAAAAAAATGATTGAAAGCAAATTAAAGCCGGCTGAGTGTTCTCCTGTATTACTTGGAATCACCAAAGCTTCGTTGCAAACTAAATCATTTATCTCTGCAGCTTCGTTCCAAGAAACCACAAGAGTTTTAACTGAATCTGCGGTTCAGGGTCGAATTGATAATTTGAAAGGTTTAAAAGAAAATATCATTGTAGGTCGTCTAATTCCTGCTGGAACTGGTCTAGTTGCAAGCAAATATCGCAAACAGGCTCAGGAGTAAAATATTCGATATATTTATAAAATCATCTCAATGACAAATTGAGTAATTAATTCGTCATTGAGATCGGCCCTTAAGGCTCATCCCCCCATATTTAGCTTTACAAATTTAAATTTCATATTTTTTTAAGAAATCTTATAAAAAAATTTTAAAAAATGAATTTTTTAACTCGATCTAAACCAATAAAGGGAATATTTATTTTCCAGGGCTTTGTTGAGTTTGTAAACGTGATACAGTTGGATTTGTTGGTGTCGTTTCCTCAGGAATTGGTGACAGAGTATCTATTTTTGATTTTAATGAATTGGATACTTCCTTAATAATTTCTTTTCTTAAGCTGGGTTCATAATTAAAATATTTTGTCAAAAAATTATCTATTCTGTTATTTAAAATTTCACCATTCTCACTTTTAATTTCTGGTTTTGTTTTTAATATATCTTGAAACTTCATTCTATTTTCAGCAAGGATTTCTCTATATGTTTCTGGTAAATCTCGAGTAATTAATGCAAAATCAATATCAGGAAATTTTTGTTGCAATCTCTTATCTTTATTCACAATATCCCACAATAAAATATCTACTAATCTATCACTTAATAATTGTTTGTTATCTCTTTGGGGAGGGTTTCCTTGCCTAGAAATTTTAGCACCAATTGCTTGCAATCCATCAGCATTTTTTATTGTTGTATCGCTTTGCATAATTTAAATATTTAAATTGAAAAAAAAATTATTAAAATATTTATTAAAACAAGACCAATTAGCATTAATTTACAATAAATATTAATAAATGAACATTTTTCAAAATAATTTTTATCAAAATTTTTCACCAGAATTTTTTCAAATAATAAATCCTCAATTATTTTATAGAGTCAAGTTGGTTCACTATAATCAAAATTTAGTCAAAGAAAATGAATTTAATTTTGGAAAATTATCGAAATTGCAAATTACCAAAATTTTTTCTGGGCAAAAAATACTTTCCGCTTCAACCCCAATTGCGCTGGCTTATGCTGGTCATCAATTTGGCAATTTTGTTCCATCATTAGGCGATGGTAGGGCAATTTTACTAGGCGAAATTATTGGCAAAAATTCTGAATTGTTTGATGTTGCCCTCAAAGGTAGTGGGCGCACTAAATTTTCGCGAGGTGGTGATGGGTTAATGACTTTAGAGGCAGGAATTCGTGAATTAATCATCGGCGAAGCTTTGCATTATTTGCAAATTCCTTCTTCCAGAATTCTTTCATTATCAATTACCGATGAAAAAATATATCGGCAGGAAGTCAATATTGGTGCCGTTATTGCCCGTATTATGAAAAGTCATATTCGTGTTGGAACTTTTGAATATTTTGCATATAAAGGCAATAAAGAAGCCATTTCTAAGCTTTGTAAATATATAATTAATCGACATTTTTTGTCAGAAAATTCGGCAACAAAATCAGTGGCCGATTTATTTCAAAATATTGTTGACTCTCAAGCGATTTTAATTGCTAAATTGCAATCTGTGGGCTTTATACATGGGGTAATGAATACAGATAATATGGCGATTTGTGGGCAGGTTCTGGATTTTGGACCATGTGCTTTTTTAGATGAATATAATGCAAAAAAAGTTTTTAGTTTCATTGATAGAGCAGGTCGCTATTGTTTTGAAAATCAGCCGAAAATTGCTAAATGGAATTTGTGGATTTTAGCGAATTGCTTGAGTTTAGTTTATGAAAATTCCAATCAATTATTGCAAATTCTTGATAATTTTGATGAAAAATATCAGCAAAATTATTTACAAATTATGGCAAAAAAATTTGGACTTAATAAAATTTCGCATGAATTAATTGAGAATTTTTTACAAATTTTGCAAAAGGAAAAGCTCGATTATCACCAAAGCTTTTTTAAATTAAGCGATGATTTACTTCATCAAAAACCAAATTTATCGCCAAGCGAAAATTATCAAATTTGGTTTGCAAAATGGCAAGATTTTTTACATCAAGAAAATGGCGAATTAAATCCTAATATTTTGACAAAAATCACGAAAAATATGCAAGCAAATAATCCTTATTTTATTGCTAGAAATCATATAGTAAAAGAGGTAATTGATGCTGGAAATAATTTAGATTTTAAGCCATTAAAAGATTTATTATCCGCCTTAAAAAATCCTTATAAAATCGATGAAAAATATCATAAATATCATCTGCCTCCAACTAATAATCAAAAGGTGTTTCACACTTTTTGTGGCACTTAAAAATTGCCTTGAATTAGTTATTTAAATTAAAATTGTTTAGAGTCTTTAACAAAGATTATTTTCAATCGATTTAGCAAAAAATGAACTTCTAGTTTCATTGCGATTGAGCAAAAATTTATCTAATTTTCTAAGCAATTTTTCATCAATTGTAATATTAATTCTTGTCGCTTTGGTTCTGATTTTAACCGAAATCACCAAAAAGATTTTAGCTTTTTTATATTTCTTTTTGATCTCATCGAGAGTTTTAGCTTTTGGTAAATCTTCGCCATCTTTTAACATGCCATCAACATGGAATTGCAAGGCTTCATGTGCAATTTCTTCGGCTTCTTCTAAATTTTTTCCAACACTTACGCAACCCATAAAATCAGGAAAAAATACGCCAAATTGTTTGTCATTTTCTTTTTCAACTACCGCGATGTATTTTTTTATATTTTTACTCATTTTTAATTTTGATTTTTGCTTGTTTTAAAACACTCTTTAAAGTGCCAATCGGCAAATTTTTTGGATGAGGTAAAGTTACCCTACCTTTTATTTCGTGGTGCTTAAGCTGATAATGCGAACCTTTAACTGCAACCACTTTCCAACCGTGAAAATTTAACAACCTCATCAGCTCTTTTGAGCTTTGAAGTTTTTTTAAATTAGTCATGTTATTTAAATAATTTATAATTACGGTCGCTTTATACACATCATACACACTAATTTTTAATTGCAAATATTTTTTTTAAAAATCTATGAGTGACTTTTACCAAGAAATACTTGGTTTCGATTTGATTCTTAAAAGAAATAATGTCTTTATTTCCAAATCGAGAATTTACCAATTAATCAGGGAGGGTAAGATTAAAAAACCTGAAATTCTAGTGCCATATCTTGCAAATCAGATTTGAAAATTTCTAAAAATTCTCAAATTTTTCACATAAGCAAAACTTATTAATCATATAAGATTTTTATATTTTTATTTATAACGATTCAGATTAAATTAATTGCAATAAATTTAACTCAAATATAAAAATTATGAAATTATCTCAATTTATTATTGTCTCGTCTTTGGTGCTTGCTAGTTGCTCCAAAGGGCATCATCATCACCATAAAATGTCATTAAATAATCCAACTACCAATGAATTTTGGTGGCCAAATAAAGTTGATTTATCTTCGCTTCGAACCAATGCCAAGGCTTCAAGCCCTTATGATAAAAATTTTAATTATGCCAAAGAATTTGCAAAATTAAATTTAGATGAAGTTAAAAAAGACATCGCCAAATTACTTACCACTTCGCAAGATTGGTGGCCAGCGGATTACGGCAATTATGGTCCATTTTTTATTCGTATGGCTTGGCATAGCGCTGGCACTTATCGCACCTTTGATGGTCGTGGTGGTGGCGATGGTGGACAAATGCGCTTTGAGCCTTTAAATAGCTGGCCAGATAATGCTAACTTGGATAAGGCTCGCAGATTATTATGGCCAATCAAAAAGAAATATGGCAATAAAATTTCTTGGTCAGATTTAATTATTTTAACTGGCAATGTTTCATTGGAGCAGATGGGCTTTAAAACCGCTGGTTTTGCTGGGGGCAGGGTTGATGATTGGGAGCCAGAAAATGTCAATTGGGGAGCGGAAAAAAAATTCTTAGCTAGCAAAAGATATGATAAAAAGGGTGATTTAAAAAAACCATTTGGTGCAACGCAAATGGGATTAATTTATGTAAATCCTGAAGGACCAAATGGCAATCCAGATCCGCTTTTGGCAGCGAAAGATATTCGTGAAACTTTTGGCAGAATGGCGATGAATGATGAAGAGACGGTAGCCTTAATTGCTGGTGGTCACACTTTTGGCAAAGTGCATGGTACCCACAAAGCAGAAAAATGTTTAGATAAAGAGCCGGCTGGTGCTGGTCTTGAAGAACAGGGTTTAGGCTGGAAAAATAAATGTGGAAAAGGTAATGGCGTCGACACGGTAACTTCTGGCTTAGAAGGAGCTTGGACCGCTAGTCCAACCGAATTTACCACTCAATATTTGGATAATCTTTTTGCCTTTGAGTGGAAAAAAACCAAAAGCAAAGGTGGGGCTATTCAGTGGATTCCAACTGATGAATCGGCTAAAAATCTAGTCCCAGACGCCCATGATCCAAATTTAAGACATGCGCCAATTATGTTAACGACAGATTTATCGCTTCGATTCGACCCAGAATATAGTAAAATTGCCAGACACTTCCAACAAAATCCAAAAGAATTTGAGAAAGCCTTTGCTAATGCTTGGTTCAAGCTCACGCACCGCGATATGGGTCCAGCTTCATCTTATATTGGCAAAGATGCGCCGAAACAACAATTTATTTGGCAAGATCCACTTCCAAAGGCTAATTATAAAATGATTGATGCCAAAGAGGTTGAGGATTTAAAAGCTTTAATTTTGCGCACGAAAATTGCACCAGCTGAGTTAATTAGAACCGCTTGGGCTTCTGCCAGCTCTTATCGCAACACCGATAAAAGAGGTGGTGCAAATGGCGCAAGAATAAATCTTGAACCTCAAAAAAATTGGGAAATAAATAATCCAAAAGAGCTTCAGCAAACCTTGATAAAATTGCAAGAAATTCAAAATTCTTTCAATAAAAAACTTGCGGATAATAAAAAAGTTTCATTGGCTGATGTTATTGTTATCGCTGGTTCAGGTGCAATTGAAAAATCGGCAAGACTGGCTGGATATAATGTTAAAATTCCAGTAAAAATTGGTCGAGTTGATGCACTTCAAGAGCAAACCGATGTCAAATCCTTTGCTTTGCTTGAGCCAAAAGCTGATGGCTTTAGAAATTATTTTGCCAAGGATAATCAAACAAAACCAATCACTGCTTTGATTGAAAAGGCTAAAACTCTAGATTTATCGGTTCCAGAAATGACAGTTTTAATTGGCGGTTTAAGGGCAATTGGTGTAAATGCTGATAATTCCAATATTGGAGTCTTCACTAAAAATCGTGGCAAATTAACAAATGAATTTTTCGTGAATTTGCTTGATAACAACACTAAGTGGCAAAAAGCCAAAGAAGATGGCTTTTACGAAGGCTTTGATTTAAAAACCAAAGAATTAAAATGGCGTGGATCACCTGTTGATTTGGTTTTTGGTTCAAGCTCTGAACTAAGAGCAGTCAGCGAATATTATGCTTTAGACGGCAATGAAGAAATTTTTGTTAAAGATTTCATCAAAGCTTGGACTAAAGTTATGGAGCTAGATTTTAAAAATTAAGTTAAACCTCGCTTAAATAGTGGGGTTTAATCATTAAATTATATTTATGAAATTATTATTCACCTTCATCACCATTTTCTTACTAAATATAGATTTGGTTAATGCCAAAACCTTTTCGGTGCAAATTTTAAACAAAAAGAAATATGAAAATATGATTTTTGACCCGAATTTTCTTAAAATAGAATTGGGTGATGAGGTTGAATTTATCCCTACTGATAAAGGGCATAATTCGCAAGCGCTTTTAGTGCCAAAAGGTGCAGAAAAATGGCAAGGCAAGGTTGATGAAAAAATTACCGTTAAATTTACCAAAAAAGGATTATATTTTTATGAGTGCAAATATCATGGGGTTATGGGAATGTTTGGTTTAATTCAGGTTGGTAATGATCTTCACAACAAAAATGAATTATTGGAATTTACTGACAATTACCGAAAAAAATTGATAATGAACAAGAATCGAATTGATGGAATTTTGATGAATTTAGCAAAATAATTTTATCGAAGTTGTTGATTTTTGTTTTTGTCACAACAAATTTTCCCTAAAAAAATAATTTTTGTTAAATATTAAAAATTATTTATCTAATATTTAATTTGGTTAAAAAATTTATCTATAAATAAATTCTTTAAAAAAATTATCTATTCTTCAAATTATAGCAAAAAGATGACCAAAAACCCCCAAATGAAACAACTGATTTTGATGTAAATTCTTTTTTTGCTGATTTTGCCAAGCCGTCGTCAGATACAAAAACTCCCGATAAAACCACTGGCAAGAGGGAGTCTGCAAGGGATGTAATTGCTATTTTGCCAAAAAAACCAAGAGCTGTTGAAGACTCTGGCGAGGATAGCTTAATTAAGAGTGCAACTAAAATTACATTGCCAGAAAGTTCTTCAATAAAATGTGGACCAATTATGAATCCTGAATCAATAATTGCCTCATCACCAGCCTCTTCAAGAGATGATAATCATATTCGTAAAAGACAAAGAATTGTTGAATTTTTTGTCAGAAAACCATGTAAAAATGGTTTAAGTCGCAATAATTCCACGGGTTATGTTGAGGCTATATTGACGGCAAATAATGATAAAATTAAATTATTTGATGGTTCTCAGTCAGATTTTAAATTAAATTTTCAGCCTCATAAGCTTTGCAATATTATCGCAAATATTGAAGATTGCGAAAAAATTTTAGATTTTTTAATCGATCAGAAAAATATTAAAAAATTTTCTATGATCATGAGTAAATTATCGAATAATGATTTAGCTGAACTTTTATCTAGATTGCATAATCAAGAAGACATAGAAAAGAGGGTCGAATATTTATATGAAAATTTTGAAGATGTTGGAAATTTACTGAACTCAATGGCTTCTAAAAGCGCTAGAGACACTGTTTTGAGAATTATAGCAAAATCTCCTTATGATTTAAAAAAAACGATTGAATTTATTCACACTTCACAATCGGATTTAGAGCAACGGGTTGCGACAAAATTTGGCGAAGGTGGAAATGAGAAATCAAAATCAAGATTGGATAGTAAAAAATTGTTTTTTTGGCATTTATTGTCATGTTGCGAACCAAGTGAAAATGACTCAAAATCCTATGATTACAATAATTTAAAAGATTTTATAAATGAAAATTTTGATCTAGTTTTTGGTTTTGTTTGCTCGAAAAATGATAAATTTAGCTCAAATCAAAAACAAAATTTAAATTGTAAACAGATTGCCTTTATAATTTCAAATTTTAACAATGATGAAGCAAAAAAATACTTTCAATTTTAAGGGACAGAATGGATGATATTGGAATTAGAAGCGGGGGCAGGCAAATCTATGAAAAAATTTTTGATTTGAAATTTGGCTTGTTTGCCAAAATGTTAAATTCAGATGATGGTGATAAAAAATTAGCAAAATTAATAAAAATATCCGAAGCAATTGATTTGAAGTCGGGGCTTAAAATTGATACCTATTTTTGTGATAAGTTGTTTAAGGTGGTAGAAGATGGTTCGCTTAATTTGGAAAGTCCAAATTTTTTTACTGAAGCTTCTGCAAGATTTGAACATTATGGCTTACCAATAAAATTTTCTATAAAATCCGCAGAAGACCAACCTTCGGCCCAGTTAGCTGGAGCATCGGCATCTTTACAAGGCGGTTTAAGTCCAAAAAAACCTATTCGATGCAATTAGGGAATTAAAATTGCTATGGTAATTTTTTATTTTAGATGCAATTTTAAAGATGTTTGTTAAATTTAAATATGAAAAAATCTTCTTGTTGATTAAAATAAAAATGTGCTAAAATAGCAAAATATATGGTTTTATTTTAATCCTAAAAAATTGTATTTTGCCAAATTTTTAAAGAACTTATGATTTTATTAATAGATAATTACGATAGCTTTACCTATAATTTATATCATTATCTTATTAACGCCCAAAGCGAAATTGGTTCGCAATCAAAATTAAATCACGAAATTATCGTTAAACGCAACGACAAAATAACTATCGATGAAATTGCCAATAGTAAATTTGATGCGATTGTTTTATCGCCCGGACCTTGTTCTCCAAATGAAGCTGGAATTTGTTTAGATGTTATCGAAAATTTTCAAGGAAAGCTTGCGATTTTTGGTGTTTGTTTGGGTCATCAAGCTATTGGTCAAGCATTTGGAGGCAATATTGTCCGCACTTTTCCGATGCATGGAAAAATTAGTAAAATTTTGCATAATCAAGAAAATTTATTTCAAAATATTCCTTCGCCCTTTAATGCAACTCGCTATCACTCTTTGGTTATCGACAGAAATTCTTGCCCAAAAAATCTAAAAATTACCGCTGAAACTGAAGATAAAATTATAATGGGGATTAGTGATGAGAGTAAAAAAATTTATGGAGTCCAGTTTCATCCAGAATCTATTGCTACTGATTTTGGTCAAGAAATTTTTAAAAATTTTATTAATTTAATTTAAAAATAAATTGTTAGTTCAAAATTTCAGCGCTGACCAATTTGAAATATTTTTCGATCAAATTTTTGATGATAAAATTGACGATAATTCAATTAAAAATTTTTTATTAGATTTAAATCATCATAATATCCCATTAAGCTCAATGATTGGAGCTTTGTGTTCTCTCAAAAAACGATCTTTAAAAATTAATTGTCAATTTCCAACCCTTGATGTATGCGGAACTGGTGGTGATAAATTAAACACACTAAATATCTCAACTGCAGTTGCATTTACCTTATCTTCAATGGGGGTAAAAATTTTGAAACATGGCAATAAAGCGGTTTCTTCAAAGTCGGGTTCGGCTGATATTTTTTCTTATCTCAACATAGATTTTTTGAGCGATGAAAATCAAATTTTAAATGAATTGAATCAGAAAAATTTAAGTTTTTTATTTGCTCCTTTTTTTCATCCATCTTTAAAAAAACTCGCCAAAATTCGTCAAGAAATTAATCAGCCAACGATTTTTAATTTTTTGGGTCCGCTTTTAAATCCAGCTAATCCGAGTTGGCAAATTATTGGTATTGCAAAATATGCGATGATGGAAAAATATAGCCAAGTAATTGCCAAAATTAATCCGTCGGCAAATATTTATTTGGTTCATGGTTTTGACGGAATGGACGAAATTACTACCACAGACAAAAGCTATTTATTAAAAATTATCCAAGGTCAAATCCAGCCAATGGCAATTATAAACCCTAGTGAATATGGTATTGAAAGGGCGTCTATTGCTGATTTAACTGGAGGAGATAGCGTCTTTAATGCCCAAAAAATGCTCGATTTATTTGCCTGTGCCCAAGACTTATCCTATCTTGATATTGTTTGCTTAAATTCGGCTTTCGCTTTGCAATTAACTGGAAAATTTCTTGAGATAAAAGAAGCAATTAAATATTGCAAAAATCACATAATATCTGGTAAAGTTATAGAACATTTAATAAAAAATTATCCACAACTACCGCAAAATTAATTAATAATTTATGACAAATTCAATCGCTAAATTTGATTTACCCTATAATCAAAAAGTCTCGCCAGACAAAAAAACTTTGATTAAAAATGTTCGCATTATTGACCCGCAAAGTGGTTTTGACCAGCTTGGGTCGTTATTGATTATCGGCGATAAAATTGCTGATTTTGGGGCAAGTTTGGCAAATAATCTAATTGTAGCCGATCAAATTATTGATGGTAATGGCTTTGTTTTGGCTCCGGGCTTAATCGATATGCAGGTTCATTTTCGTGACCCAGGACAGACTCATAAGGAAGATTTAACCAGCGGAAGTGCCTCGGCAGTGGTTGGTGGAATTACTTCGGTGGTTTGTCAGCCCAATACTTCTCCAACTCTCGATTCGGTTTTAACTTTTGACTATCTTCGATTAAAAGCCAAGGAGCAAGCTTATTGCAATATTTTTGCTTATGGCTGTATTTCTAAGGCAATGAAGGGCGAAGAATTGGCCGACATGAATTCTTTAGCTGAGGCTGGAGCGGTTGGTTTTACTGATGATGGCTTGCCAGTGATGAATGCAAATTTAATGCGAAGGGCTTTTGAATATAGTAAAAACTTGAATTTAATTATTGCTCAACATGCCGAAGATTTAAATTTAAGTAATAAGGGTTGTATCAATGAAGGCATGGTCGCCCATAGTCTTGGGGTGCGAGGGATTCCGAATATTTCAGAATCGGTGATTGTAGAGCGAGACATCGCTATTCTTGAAGCCATAGGGGGTCGTTATCACTTATTGCATTGCTCAACTAGGCAGGCTCTTGATGCAGTAAAAAGAGCCAAGGATAAAGGTTTAAAGGTAACTGTTGAGGTTTCGCCTCATCACTTTACTTTGACTGAAGAACAGGTATTAAAATCTGGAACATTGGCAAAGATGAATCCGCCACTTCGAAGTGAAGCCGATAGATTAGCTTTAATTCAAGGTTTAAAAGATGGCGTTATTGATGCCATAGCCACCGATCATGCTCCGCATGATGTTTTAAGTAAAGAAAAAACTCTTGAGGAGGCAAGTTTTGGTATCGTTGGTGTGGAAACAATGTTGCCATTATCGCTAAATTTATATCATCAAAATATTTTGTCGCTTAGAGATTTGCTTGCAAAAATGACTTGCAATCCAGCCAAAATTATCAATAAAAATTTGGGAGTAATTGCCAAAAATGCCCAAGCTGACTTGGTTTTGATTGATTTAAATTATGATTGGAAAATTGATTCACAAAAATTTTACAGCAAATCAAAAAATTCGCCATTTGATGGCTTTAAAGTAAAGGGCAGAGCTGTAATGACAATTGTTGCAGGTAAGGTGGTTTATAGTATTAAATAATAATTTAATAGACCGGGGAATTAAAAAATATCATAATTTTGTTATTAGACCTACAATTCCAATTCCAGTAGCCATAATCATTCCTAATTTTACGGTTAAATTAAGTTCAAGATTTTTCAAATTTTGGGAAAATTCTATTTTGACTTTTTCAATTAAATTATGAATTTCTTCCTTGAATTGCTCCATATCTTTGCGAATCTCTTCCTTGAATTCTTTCATTTCGATTCGAATTAAATTAATCTCAGCACGGATTTCGTCCTTGAACTGCTCCATATCTTTGCGGATATCGACTTTGAAATTTTCCATATTAATGCGGATTTCAATTTTGAATTCCCTTAAATCAGTTCTAATTAAATTAATTTCTGAGCGAATTTCATCTTTAAATTCTTTTAAATCACTACGAATAATTTCAATATGAAGATCCGTACAATTTTTAAAAGCTTGGAACTCATTTTTTGACATTGAGTTTTTGATTTCATTGATAATGTGATTACTGAATTTTTCAAATCTATTTTTGGTTACAAATTCATTAAAATTATTAGAATTTAAATCATCAATGCATTTGGCAATTTCATTGGCAATATTGTCTGCTAATCCAGCATTTTGAAGCTTTAAAGAGAAATTAAGATTGTTATAAGAAGAGTGGTTTTGTAAATTTTGCATAAGTTTTAAATTTGGTGTAAAGATAACTATTAAATTATATTTTAATTTTGAGAATTTATAAGACAATAAATAATTTTATAACTTATTTTTTTTTATATATTCTACTGCTTTTTTGGCAACATTTTTTTGGGCGATTTTTTTTGAATTACCTTTTTCTATAAATTCTAAATCTAACTCCTTAATTTTGATGGTGCATTGAAAAATCGGAGCATGTTCACTTCCGCCAATTTTTTCAAAAAGATAAATTGGTAATTTTTTGAATTTGCCTTGAATTATTTCTTGTAAATTTGAGATATAATCAATGTTGAAATCTAGATTGTCAGACTTTAAAAAATCTTGCCAAAAATTTAATATAAATTTTTTAGCATTGATGAAATCGCTATCTTGATAAATTGCTCCAATTAAGGCTTCGAGAGCATTTTCTAGATTGTTTTTGTTGAAACTTCCTCCAATTTTTAATTCACCATTGCTTAATATTAACATTGAAGCCAAATCAATTTTATTGGCAATTAAAGTTAAGGTTGGACCTGAAATTAATTTTGCTTGGGTTTTTGATAGGCTTCCTTCATTATATTCTGGATATTTTTCCATCAAAAATTCTGCTATAACCAAAGATAAAACCTTGTCGCCTAAAAATTCTAATCTTTCGTAATTTTGTTGATTATTTGCCTTAGATTTAATGCTTGGGTGAGTGAGGGCTCGCATTAATAAATTTGGGTTTTTAAATTTATAATTAATTTTTTGGTAAAAATCGTTAAATTTATCCATATTTATTTGTTAATTTTCATGCCAATTCTTTCGAAGCGAATTTGCTTGAACCACTCGAAAATATCAAATATTGAACTGGGATTAGAAAAGAAAATATTGGTTACCTTACCAACTAAATTTTCTTCCGAAACAAAGCCAACAAAGCTCAAAAAACGGCTATCTTGTGAATCATCACGGTTATCACCCATAAAAAAATAATGACCCGCAGGAACTTCATAAATTCCAGTGTTATCTTGTGGCGTCATTTCTCGTTCATAAGTAATAATCTCTTTTTTATTTGGTAAAATTTCAAGATATTTTTGATATGAAATTTTTTTTCCATTTTCCATTTCAAATGCCGAACCAATATATTTTTTTACAACCTCTTCATCATTTATATAAAGCACTCCATCGATTAGTTGAATTTTGTCGCCGGGCAGACCAATCAGGCGTTTGACATAATTAATTGATGGGTCAGATGGCAATCGAAAAACAACGATTTCACCGCGCTTAGGGCTTGATTTAAAAATTCTTCCTTCAAAAATTTTTAATCCAAATGGAAAGGAATATCGACTATAACCATAGCTATATTTATTCACAAAAATATAATCACCAATTAACAAATTTGGATACATGGATGAAGATGGGATATGAAAGGGTTCGAAGGCTAGGGAGCGAATCAAAATCGCAAAAAATAATGCCCATAAAAATGTTTTTAAAGTGCTTTCTTTTGGCTTAGCTTCGTCGATTTTTTGAGGATTTGTTTTTTTGCAAAATTTAGAAAAAACCTTAAGCATATTATTTTTGGTGAATTAAATTTTTACCATCCATTTCGCTTGGCACCTTAATTTGCATTAAATTTAAAATCGAAGGAGCAATATCATTCAGGGCACCATCGCTTAATTTATAATTGGCAAAATCGTTGCAAATTAAAATAAAAGGCACGGGGTTGGTGGTGTGAGAGGTATGAGGATGGCTTTCTTCATCAAGCATACATTCAATATTGCCGTGATCTGCTGAAATAATCATTGCTCCATTGTTTTTAATAATGGCATCCTCCAATAAACCAAGTTGAATGTCAATGGCTTCACAAGCTTTTATTGAAGGCTCAAGCATGCCGGAATGACCTACCATATCAGGGTTGGCGTAATTTACGACAATAAAATCAAATTCTTGGCTGTTAATGGCTTGAATTAATTTATTGCCAACTTCAGAAGATGACATTTCTGGTTTTAAGTCGTAAGTGGCAACCAAAGGCGATTGAACCAAAATTCGTTTTTCACCTTCAAATTCTGCTTCGCGCCCGCAAGAAAAAAAGAAAGTAACATGAGCGTATTTTTCAGTTTCGGCGATGCGAAGTTGTTTTAAATTATTTTTAGCAAGAATTTCAGGAAGCGAATTTACGACCTCTTTGTGAGGAAATAATATTTGGTAAAATTTATTTAATTCTTTGGAATATTCGGTTAAAGCGATGGCATGAGAAAATTTACAAGATTCAAATAATTTTTGAGAGATTTGGCGAGCCCTGTCGGCACGAAAATTAGCAAAAATTAAATTATCGCCAGATTTAATCCCTTGATAATCATTGATGATTGCAGGTTTAACAAATTCATCAAAAATATTTTGTTGATAGCTGGCTTCAACCACTTCAATTGGAGTTGCAAAATGTTCGCCTTTGCCAAAAATTATGGCATTAGTTGCTAATTCTATTCGATCCCATTTTTTGTCGCGATCCATGGCATAATATCGCCCAGAGATTGTCGCAATTTTAACATTTTGATGAAGGTTATTTTTGGCATATTCAAAATATTCTAAAGCACTTTTTTGAGCAACATCTCTGCCATCAAGAAAGGCATGAAGAAAGACCGAAACATTATTTTTTGCCAATAAATTGGCTAAATAAATAATATGAAAATAATGTGAGTGAACTCCGCCATCGGAGAATAAACCCATGATATGGCAGGGCTTATTATTGATTTTAGAATCGGTGATTAATTTTTGTAATTCAGTATTTAGCTCAAGAGAATTATCCTCAATTGCCATGTTAATTTTTGGCAAATCCTGATAAATTACTCGACCAGCCCCTATGGTTAAATGTCCAACTTCAGAATTGCCAATTTGACCCTCAGGCAGACCAACATCTAGTCCTGAAGTTTTAAGTTTTGAATTAGGATATTTATTCAAAATTTTTTGATAATTTGGCATTTTGGCTTGGGCTATGGCATTGAATTTGTCAGATTCATCTCCAATGCCAAAGCCGTCAATTATACATAATAAAATTGGTTTTTTCATAAGTTATATGGTAATAAAATTATAACTAAAACTTTATTAAATTATTTCTTTTTTGCCCTTGAAACTAAAGATTTTTTTCCGCCAGATTTTTGTTGGAAAATATGTAAAACTTTTTCGGCGTCTTCAAAAGGCACTGCAAAAAATGAGAAATTATCCAAAACTTTAACATCATCAATATGACGCTGACTTACGCCAGTGCTTTTTTCGATAAAATCAACCAATTTTTTTGGATCCATTTGGTCATTTCTGCCTTTGGCAATGAATAATCTTGCAGTTCCTTTACGGTCAACATAACCGCGTTTTTCTTGATTGCCAATTGGACGATATCCAGTGATGCCGTGATCATCATAATAAAAATCCTTATTCTTTTTATATGAACCAACATCATGAATTTCGTTATAACTTTTTTCACTTAATTCATCTTTAAAGGCTAATTTCAAAAGAGCCGATAAAGTAGTTTTAGGATTTGGATTATCTTTAAGAATTTCTTCGGCGATTATATCGAGTTCAGAAGGGGTTCCACCGCTAACAATTTCAGAAATTGCTGATTTGATGCGCTGTTTTTTGCTATCAATAACATCGGCAATATTTGGAACTTTTTGCTTAGTAATTTTAGTGTTAGCAATTCTTTGAATTGAAGTTAATTTGCGATATTCTGATGGAGTGATTAAAGTGATGGCGGTTCCAGATTTACCAGCTCTTCCAGTTCTACCAATACGATGAACATAGCTTTCTGGGTCTTGCGGTAGAGAATAATTGATAACATGAGTTAAGTTATCAACATCGATACCACGAGCTGCCACATCGGTTGCCACTAGGGTAGTAATTTGTTTAGAACGGAATTTTTGCAAAACTTTTTCGCGTTGTCCTTGAGATAAATCGCCGTGAATAGCCTCAGCTCTGCATCCGCGATGAGCAAGTTTGTGAGCGATTTCATCAGCATCAACTTTTGTTCTACAAAAAACCATACCATAAAAACTATCTTCAACATCAATGATTCGAAAAAGTGCTTCAAATTTATCTGCTTGGGAAACTTCAAAATAAATTTGTTCAATATTATCGCGACTAATTTGTTCGCTCATCACTGAAATAATTTCGTAATCTTGCATGTAATTTTTGGCAAGTTTTTCGATATGTGAAGGCATTGTTGCCGAAAATAATACGGTTCGACGATTTTTTGGCGAAGATTCAAGAATTTTTTCAATATCTTCAACAAAGCCCATATTTAGCATTTCGTCGGCTTCATCTAAAACCACATATTTTACTTTAGAAATGTTTAAAGTTTTTCTTTCAAGGTGATCAATAATTCTTCCTGGAGTACCAACTACAATGTCGATTCCGCGTTGCAATCTAGCAATTTGGCGTTCGATTGGCTGTCCACCATAAACCGCAACGATAGAAATTTTGTGATTTTCAGAAAATGAGCTTAACTCTTCAGTTACCTGAATGGCTAATTCACGAGTTGGGACTAGAATTAATGCCTGAACATTTTTTGATTCAGGAACGATATTTTCAATAATTGGAATACCGAAAGCTGCAGTTTTACCAGTTCCAGTTTGGGCTTTACCAATTAAATCTTTTTTATTTTGTAAGATAAAAGGGATAGTTTTTGCTTGAATGTTGGTAGGCTCTTCAAACCCTTTTTTTCTAAGGGATTCAAGCATTGTATCGGATAAACCGAGGTCACGAAATTTGTCTAAATTAGGCATAAATTATTGTTAAGATTAATTATATTATTTAACATTTTAATTCTAAAATTGATAATTACTAAATAAATATTTTCAATTTTGAAGTTAAAATGGAAATTAGCTGGCATTATATCAATTCATCTTCTAATGTAAAGGTTAATTATTTTTTAGAATTTATGATTAATGCCAATTAATTGCGAAATATTTTGTAAATTATTTTTATCAAGTTCGCTCGATAAATATTTTTTTATTTCTTCAACCAATCCAAAGCCTTGATAAATAAAGGCTGAATAGATTTGAATTAATGATGCACCATTTTTAATTTTGAGTAAGGCATCTTCTTTGGAGCTAATTCCTCCCGTGGCAATCAGCGGAATTTTTCCTTCAGTAAGTTGGTAAAATTGTTTTAAAATTTCTGTCGATTTTTCAAATAAAGGCTTGCCACTTAACCCTCCAGCTTCGTTTTGACAGGTGCTAAGTAAATTAAAATTTCTAGCAATTGTGGTGTTAGAAATAATCACTGCATCTATTTTATATTGCAAACTAAGTTCAGCAATTGATTTTAGTTGCTCTAAATCAAGATCCGGAGCTATTTTTAGAAAAATCGGCGTATTTTTTTGTTGTTGATTTTTAAGATTAATTTTTAAATTACTGATTTTTTCTAATAGTAAATTTAAATTTTCCGCATTTTGAATATCTCGCAAATTTTTGGTATTTGGTGAAGAGATGTTGATAGTTATATAATCAGCACAAAGATAAAATTTTTCTAAAAGCGTTAAATAATCGGCGCAAAAATCACTGCTATCTTTGTTTTTGCCAATGTTAATTCCTAAAATTTGCTTTGATGATTTTTTGAAATTTGCAATATTTTTAGAAAAATAATCCATTCCTAAATTATTAAATCCTAAGCGATTGATAATAGCTTGGTCAAATTTCAAGCGAAAAATTCGGGGTTTTGGATTGCCCTTTTGAGGCAATGGTGTAACAGTTCCCGCTTCTACAAACCCAAAGCCAAAATGAAATAATGATTTTATAATTTCGGCATTTTTATCAAAGCCGGCAGACATTCCAACGGGGTTTGAAAAATTTAGTCCAAATAAATTTTGTTGTAAATTTTCATAATTTTTGGGATGAGAAAAAAGCGAAACAAAATTTGGAAAAAATTTAAGATATTTTAAGGCAAGATTATGAGCTAACTCTGGATTTAATAGAAAAATAAATGGACGAAATATTCGGTAAATTTTCATAAGGCTTCTTCTTTGCTTTTGTTGGAAGATAATATTAGCAATGCTGTAATTGAGGCGACAATTATTAAAATTATATTTGAGCTGGATTTAAGAAAAATATTATCTTGTAATTTATCTTTTAATTTTGCGCGCTTTCTTTCGTTTTTTTCGAGTGCCACCGAAATTGAATCGGAATAATTATTGTCAAATTTTTTACCTAGATAAAATTTCTTTACTGCAATATGAACGGGGTGAGACGGCAATATTAAAGGATTTATCACCATTTCATTATCACGATTAATTTTTTTCTGTGAAATAATTTTATTGACCTCGGGTATTTTTATCGCAATTAGAATTACCGCTAAAATTGTGCCAAAAATTAGTAAAAAAAGTGGGAATTTTAATTTGAAAAAATTGGTTTTTTCAAGATTTTCCTTTAAATCAATATAAAAGGATTTGTTGTCGCTAATTAAAAATAAAACCGTCATCGAATAAATGGTTATTACTAAAACGATTTCTTTAAAATTATTGAAACTATTTAGATAAATATCAAACATTAAAATAATGGCTAAATGTGATGATATTAGGGCGATTATACGGTTGGTTCTAGTTTTAATGAAGAATAAAATTGCTAAACAAATTAATGAAAAAATTATTATGATGAAAAAATTTATGATATTCATTAATCACGTAGTAATTCATTAATTGAAGTTTTGGAGCGAGTTTTTTCATCGACTTTTTTAACAATAACTGCGCAATAAAGTGATATATTTTCGCTAGAATTTTTGTCGGATTTAACGCTTCCTGGAACAACTACACTATAAGGTGGAACCTTGCCATAAAAGACTTCTCCAGTTGAGCGGTCGATGATTTTAGTTGATGAGCCGATATAAACTCCCATGGAAATAACTGAACCTTCGCCAACAATAACTCCTTCGGCTATTTCGCTTCTAGCGCCAATGAAACAATTATCTTCAATAACTACTGGATTGGCTTGCAATGGTTCTAATACTCCACCAATTCCAGCTCCGCCTGAAATATGACAGTTTTTTCCAATTTGAGCACAAGACCCAATTGTTGCCCAAGTATCAACCATAGTTCCTTCGTCAACATAAGCGCCAACATTAACAAAAGAAGGCATTAAAATTACATTTTTAGCTATAAAAGCACTATGACGAACAACAGCTCCAGCTAAGGCTCTGAAGCCTGCATTCTGAAAATCGCTCTGTTTCCAGTTTGAAAATTTCAAAGGGATTTTGTCATAAAATTTTTGATTATCACCTTGCGAAGATTGATGAAAACTTAGATAATTATCATTTAAACGAAATGATAATAATATTGCTTTTTTAAGCCATTGATTGACATGCCAATTACCATCAATTTTATTGCAAATTCTAAGATTTCCATTGTCTAAATTTTGTAAGGAATTTTCTACCGCAATCCTAACTTCTCCTTGAGTTTGACTATTGATATTTTGGCGATTTTCAAAGGCATTATTGATAATATTTTCTAGATTTTGCATAAAATTAAATATTGGTTTTCCATTCGAGAGTATCGACTTTCGAGCAATTTTCGCAAACTGAGCTCCATCTACTTGAATGGTGTCCACAGTTATTGCAAATGTATTTTTGATCATTTGGAAGAGCGTTGCAAATATTTATTAGTTTTTCATATTCCTCTTTATTTCCAGAAATTTTTTCAATGCAGGCAAGCAATCTATATGAGGATTTATTTTTTTCTTGAATAATTGCTTGATTTACAAATTCTCTGGATATGCCATAAGAACCAACTCTAAAGGCCACTTTGGCAATCGCTAAATTGGCAAATTTAAATTGCGGATTGCTAATGACTAGTTTTTTGATTAGGCTTATGCGTCTTTTAGGTTTAGATTTTTTGTTTAGTGAGTCATAAATATCAAGTAAAATCTGGTGTGGATTTTCTTTCCAGATGTTTTTAATTAATTTTACAGCCCTAAATTTCATACCTAATTTTGCCCATGATTTTATGAGAATTTCTTGGGCAGGAAGAAAATGATCTTGAAGAAGTAGGGCGTTTTTGGCAAATTTAAGGGAGTTAAAATATTTTTTATTACGATATGAGTCAAAAGCCAGAGAGGTGTTGAGAAAAACTTGGTCTCTTTTTTGTAATTCTTCATTAAAATTTTCAATACCAAATTTATCAATCAAAATTTTGGTTGCCTGCCAATCCCCGTATTTTTTGTGGATCTTGATTAAATCTGAAGCTACAGCAAAATTATTTTGGGTATTTTGTAAAATTTCATTACCCGTTTCTATGGCTTTTTTTAATTCATTATTGGTGATAAAATTTTTAAATTTAGCATTTAGATGTAAAATTTTTCCTTGATAAAAATTAGCAAATTCATTGTAAATTTTTTCAGATTTTTCAAAGTCTTTATCGTGAAAGGCAAATTTTGCTTCGAAGAAATTTTGAATGGTTTTATATTTAATTTGCTTTTGATAGGTTTTAAATAATTTTTTGGAATATTCGTAATCTTGAATTTCGAGAGCTATTAAAATTTTACTAAGAGTTTCAAAGCCTTGATGATGATTTGAAATAATTTTTTCTAGCTTTCTGGTATAGGATTTACGAAAGAAAAATTTAAGTAATTCTGGGAATTTTATCGCTAAAATTCTGGTTAAAAGATATGATAATGTGGTGGTAAAAATAAGAAAAAATCCAATAATTAATATGGCGGTCAAAATATCGGTTTGAACATTGTAATCAAGCCAATTAATTTCGATGGTGCCATTATTTTCAATTACCCAAACTATGGAGCTTGTGATTAAAAAAATTAAGATAATATACCAAATTATTGTAAGCATAGATTAATTTAGACTTTTTAAATATTTAATTATATCTTGATCGGCATTTTGAATTTCAATCACCAAATTTAATTCTTCCAAAAAGCGTTGGATAATTGGAAAATAAATTTTGTCGAGCGATAATAATTTTGCTAACGCCTCAGAATTTTTGCCAGATTTTAATAAATTTTCAACTACAATAATTGATGATTGCACTTGAGAGGAATCTTTTAAGTTGGTTTTACGAATAATTACTAATTTTCTAAAATTATAACGCATTTTTTCAAGAAGATCGGCAGTTTCTGGATTAAAATTTTCATTAACAATTAAAATTTTGGCAATTTCATCAAAGTTTTTTAACAATGTTTCGCGAGTTATAAAATTTTGATAATTTTGCTTGATTGTAGTAAATTTGTTAACCAAAAAATCATCGCTGATAGTGAGTAAATCAAAACTTTCAATTTCAGCTTTGCAATCTTCGCCTAAAAAAAGTTTTTCACGAAGATTGATGTAATTTAGAACAATTTTATTAAATTTTTCTTGGTTTTTTAATTTAATGAAATCAGATTTTATTTGACGAATTTGATTGTTTAAATCTTCGATTTGAACTTGGTTTTTGATTAGAAGTTGATAAACAAATTCGGCGCCTTTTTCTTTGATTTCGGCGATATTAAGGTCATTAATTGTGGTTTCATGTTGATTTTTATATTCATCATCGAGATCTAAAATTTCGCTATCTTTAATTTGGTCAATAAATTTTGAAGAAGGATTTTTTAAAGAGGTTTTAGGAGAGTTTTGAAAATTTTTGTTAAAAAATAATAAAATTAAAATAATTAGAAGAACAATAAAAAATTTTAAGTAAAAATAGTTTTTTTTATTTTTATTTGGAACTGCTTCAGAACTTCTAATATCAGGGTTTGGAGTATGGGTAGAATCTATATTATTTTGACTCATAAAATTTTTTTAAAATTTTGTTATCAGCAAAAATTGAAATATTTTTAAATCCAATTTTTTGAGCATTTTCTGCTATTTTGGAACTCAGACATATTATGTTCTTTGAATTGAAATATTCAAGTAGATTATTTTTTTTAATTAATTTTTCAAAAATCTCCAAAGAATTGATGGAAAAAATTAAAATTTCATCAATATTATATTCTTTGATATTATCTGTAAATTTTTTAGAAAAACTTTTTATTTCCTTGGTTTTGTATACAACAAAGCTTTTGATGGTGAAGCCTTCTTTTTGCAATTGATTTTTAAAATCGAAGCTAATTTTTTTGCCATGAAAATAATATATCTCACAAGGTTTTAGCTGGGTTTTTATTAAATCAAATAAATTTTTTCCCGACATTATTTTTGGAAAATAAACATTAAAATAGCCCAGTTTGTTTAGTTTTTTTGCAGTCTGATTGCCAACGACATAAATATGTGAATTTTTATTAATCATAAGTTTTTCTAAAGCATAAATACTATTTGCGCTTGAAAGAATTATGGTTAAAGGTTTTTGCAAATCTTTAGATGGTAAATATAAATTTTTGGGGATTATTTTTTTGATTGAAAAAAGTGATTGGAAAAATATTTGGTAATTATTTTTTGATAAAAACTCTGCCAAATCTTGCGAGCGATTTTTGGATTTGGTGATTAAGATATTTTTCATTAAAATTATTGCTAAGTTAAAAAACAATTGATAAAATATTTTTAGATAGATTATTTTACAACTAATTTTTATAAATCAAATGAATATTCATGAATATCAAGCAAAAGCATTGCTTAAACAATTTAATGTAGCAGTTCCAGAAGGGCATCCAGCATTTAGTGTTCCAGAGGCTGTTGAAGGTGCAAAACAACTAGCATCAGCTGGACATAAAGTATTTGTGGTCAAAGCGCAAATTCATGCGGGTGGTCGCGGAAAAGCCGGTGGTGTCAAAGTCGTAAAATCAATTGACGAAGTGCGAGAAAAGGCCTCGCAAATCCTGGGAAAAGTTTTAGTAACTCACCAAACTGGTCCTGAAGGTAAAGAGGTAAAAAGACTTTATGTTGAAGCTGGCTCAAATATCAAAAAAGAGTATTATTTATCGGCTGTAGTTGATCGTAAAACTAAAACCGTAGTCTTTATGGCTTCGACTGAAGGTGGTGTTGAAATTGAAGAAGTTGCAGTTGAGCATCCAGAAAAAATCATTAATGTAGCGATTGACCC